>DATCCP010000378.1:0-2104 GCA_036511215.1 Candidatus Krumholzibacteriaceae bacterium | reverse complement strand
CGCGAAGACACCACAGAATATGCAGATCTTCAGTGATACTCTCATTTCTCTCCTACGAAGACTTGGATTGGATTCATTCTTAGTCTACCACGAGATAGGATGTCGTGTCAAGAAAAAGAACCATCCTCACTACGGTACGGTTGCGCGATGGGGGGACAAAGAGCAGACCGTAGATCTGAATGGTTCTTTTTCATCTGTCAGGCAAAACGACTCGCTGCCCTATGCAATAACATACTTCGTGCCATATCCGCTTCTTGCCCCTTTATTCCCGGAAAAAGGCGCGCCTCGTTAACGTACACATTTTCAATTGATTGTTCCGCTTGCGGCCTCTTGAGCGAATCGCGCCTCCGACCCGCCGAAGGGCCTTAATTCGCCCGAGTGTGCACGTTGTTCACGAGTCGGACTGCAGTATTGCGCTATCGCGCTGAACGACAACGCGATGGGGCTGTGTCGCAGGATTGTTCACGGTGTTCACGATTATGACAACATTCGGGGGACTATATTTCGCTCATTGATGAAGCCGAGAAGCCCCAGCGCCGCAGTTCCTTGTACAGGGTGCCGCGCGATATGCCGAGCCACCGGGCCGCCGCGCTTTTGTTGCCTCCGCAGAGATCGAGCGCCCGTCTCAGCCGCTGGGCGGCATCGAGAGAGACGTCGCCGACAGGCCGCACCGCGGAGGTCTCCACAGCGGAATTTCCGTTCTTGATGCGCTCCGGCAGCATTTCGAGCGTGACGACGTCGCCGTTCGACATGTGCTTGACGCGATCGAGGACCGCGAAGAGCTCCCGCACGTTGCCCGGCCATGAATAGCGCTGCAAGCACTTCAAGGCCGCGAGCTCCATCCTCACGACCCGATACCCGCCGCCCCCGTTCCCGCACAGACAAAACGCGATCAGCGGAAGAATGTCCTCGGGCCGCTCGCGGAGCGACGGCACGACAATGTGCTCCGCGTTGATCCGGTAGTAGAAATCCTGCCGCATCGCGGCCTTGCCGAGCCGCTCTTCCAGATTCTGATTCGTTGCGGAGATGACTCTCACGTTCACGGGGCGCTCGGCGTTCTCCCCGACGCGCCGGATCCTGCCCTCCTGCAGCGCCCTGAGGAGCTTCACTTGCTGCAGAGTCGTGAGCTCGCCGACCTCATCGAGGAACAACGTCCCGCCGTCCGCCTCCTCGAAAAGACCGATCCTGTCCGTCAAGGCGCCCGTGTAACAGCCCCGTTTGTGTCCGAAGAACTCGCTCTCGAAGAGATGATCCGGAACGGCTGCGCAATTGAGCGCGACGAACGGGCGCCGCGCCCGCGAGCTCAGCGCATGAATCATTTGCGCGACGAGCTCCTTGCCGGTGCCCGTCTCGCCCGTCACGAGGACGGGCCGGTCGAAGCCGGCGGCGAAATGAATCTGCTTCCACACGCTGAGCATCGCATCCGAGACGGCGACGTACCCCTCGTGACGGCTGAATTCGGGGGAGAACGAGATCCTGGTCACGTCCTTCCCCCCCTGGAGCACGGGATCGATGTGAAACCGCCGCCCGCGCCGCGCGATGACTCGATCGAGGCAACGCTCCGCGGCGGCTTTCCAAGTCGCGCTCTCGAAGCTTCCGAAAATATGCCCCGCTTCAACGGCACTGGACCAGGCCTCGTCGAGCGCGTCGTCGGCCTGCGATGCCCCGCCTCGCACATCGTCACGCGAGGCGAGCGCTCCGTCGACGAGCATTTCGGCATACGCAAGGTGCGTTTTCCCAAGCTCGAAATCGCAACCGGCTTCGCGCAGCGTGACGATGGCCTTCCTGAAAAGCGCGCTCCCGCGCTTGTGCTCACCGAGAGAGAAGGCCACCTTTCCCATGCATCTCAGGATCGCTCCCTTTTCGAGCTTGTCCTCGAGCTTCCCCGAAAGCCTGAGCCCCGCCCGCAGAAACGAGAGAGCTCTCGCGGCTTCGGCTCTCGAAAGATAGAGCTCGCCGAGCCGCCGGTTGATCTCGACGACGACATCTCCGTCGGGCGCAATCGACGTCGCGATCCGGAGCCCCTCCTCGTAGCAGTTCTCCGCGGCCTGATACCTGCCGCGCTCGAAATGAACGTCTCCGATGAATTCGCATGCGAGCGCCC
>DATCCP010000377.1:0-15275 GCA_036511215.1 Candidatus Krumholzibacteriaceae bacterium | reverse complement strand
ATACCCTAAATTCTATTAGGAAATTCGATTCCGTGTCAAGATCTCGCGTGGCCGGGGCGAGTTCCCCTTCCGGCCGCTTGGCGCTTCCCTCGTGCCGGATCACTCTTCACGTGCCGGCTTCGAACGTTCGCGTTCCTGAATGGCCTTCAGCGCATCGGACAGGACCTTCAGGACAAGTCTGTCTTTCTCCCTTCCCGCCGCTTTTTTGCTGGCAATGATTCGCTCCAGATTCAGAACGAGCACTTTGGTCCGACCGAGAGGTATCTTGATCGCCTGTTTCTTTTCCTCGTCGAATTCGCCGAGCCCATCCATGGCGAGGACGATATCGAAGAGCTCGATGCCTTTGCCGGCCAACATCGGCGCGTTCCTCGCCGTCGGAGGAACGTAAGCGCCACGGACCTTTTTCAGGGCCCTTTCCAGACCCGGATCCGGCAGCTTCCGGAACCACAGGTCGATATCCTGAGTAACGACGGGCGCTCCCTGAAGGGCGGCGGCGGAAAGCCCCACGATCATGAACTCGACTTTCTGTCGGACGAGTTCCTTCAGGAACCCTATTTCCCGATCACCGAAGATCAACGAATCGGCCACGACGCAATGCCCTCCTCAACCGCTCGACAGGTTTCTCATCCAAGAGAAGCAGCGTATGCCTGATATTGTCTCGATCGACGCCTGGATGCCGCCTCGAGATGCGCTCCGATTCGGCGGCCAGGGATTTCATCCGTTCCACTGGAGTATCCGTCTCTTGGAGCAGAGCCGATACGGAAATGTCCAGGCGCTCCGCAATGCGGATCAGGGACGGCGGAACGACATAGTCCTTACGGGCCAACGAATAGAACGCATTTCGACTGACCCCCGCTTCACGCAGCATCTCTCCGATGTTCAGGTCCCTCCGGCGGCATTCGTATTCGACCTTATCCATGGAAATCTTCACATTCATAGTGTACCAATATATGGTACATTTGTCAACCGGGAAAATCCTCGCGTGCCTTTGCACCATGATTTCGGATTGGTTTGCCGCGACGCCCGAACTAGAGCCTGCCGTCGACTACGCCCGGATCGAGGAAGGATTTGACGTCGTAGATGACGCCGTCCCCCCTCTTCAGAGACGTCATGTCCATCTCTCTGAATCTGTCGTGGGCGACGGCGAGAATGACGGCGTGGTAGCCGCCCTTCTCGAGCTCCTTCGGGCCAGTGAGCGAAAAGCCGTACTCGTGCTTCACGTCGTCGCTCTCGGCCCACGGATCGCAGACGTCGACCCGGCAGCCGAAATCGCGGAGCTCCTTGACGATGTCGACGACGCGCGAGTTGCGGATGTCGGTGCAGTTCTCCTTGAACGTGATCCCGAGAACGAGCACCCGGGCGCCGTCGATCTTGTGCCCCTTGCGGATCATGAGCTTGACGACCTTGTTCGCGATGAAGATCCCCATGTTGTCGTTGATGCGCCGCCCCGCGAGGATGACCTCCGGGTCGTAGCCGATCTCCTGCGCCTTGTGCGTGAGGTAGTACGGATCGACGCCGATGCAGTGCCCCCCGACGAGACCGGGCCTGAACGGCAGAAAGTTCCATTTCGAGCCCGCCGCCTCGAGGACCTCGAGCGTATCGATCCCCATACGCTCGAAGATGAGCGCGAGCTCGTTGATGAACGCGATATTGATATCACGCTGGGAATTCTCGATGACCTTCGCCGCCTCGGCGACCTTGATCGACGACACCGGGTGCGTCCCCGCCGTGATGATCGACCGGTAAAGCTCGTCGACCTTCTTCGCCGCCTCGGGGGTCGAGCCGCTCGTGACCTTCTTGATCTTCGTCAGCGTGTGCTGCTTGTCGCCGGGGTTGATGCGTTCGGGAGAGTATCCGCAGAAAAAATCCTCGTTGAATGCAAGCCCCGACAGCCGCTCCAGGATCGGCACGCAGAGCTCCTCGGTGCAGCCCGGGTAAACGGTCGACTCGTAGATGACGATGTCCCCCTTCTTGAGGACCTTCCCCACCGATTCCGTCGCCCCCTCGACGAGCGAGAGATCGGGCCGCTTGAACTTGTCGATGGGCGTGGGAACGGTGACGACATAGAAATTACAGGGGCGGATATCCTCGACGTTCGCCGTGTACAGGAGCCGCTTGGCGGACTTGAGATCCTCGACGCTCGTCTCGAGGGTGCGGTCGACGCCCTTCTTGAGCTCATCGATGCGTTTCCGGCTGATATCGAAGCCGACCGTGTCGTACATCTTGCCGAATTCCACTGCCAGCGGGAGGCCGACGTACCCGAGACCGACGATCGCGATCTTTGTGCTGCTCATCTAACACCCCTGTTTCTAATGAGTTATCGAGGCATACCCCCGGAACAAACCATGGATTAACGTACGTCATCGCGCCCACGTTGTCCAATGAAAAAGAGGTCTTGCGAAAATGATGCCGTCTGCCTGGCCGCCGCCCAGGCTATCAGATATAGCGAAATTATTTGACAAAATACGATTTACTGGCTATCCTTTTTGGGAGTATTATTGCTGGCCGAAGCCTTGCGCGCAGGGGGCATTCATCCGTCCGTTAACCTCATGTATTCTAATAGGAGGGCTCCGTTGAAAGGTCGTGTACTCATTATCGATGACGAGGCTGAAATCCGGCGAAACCTCACGATCGGCCTCACGCAGGAAGGTTACAGCGTCGTGGCGTGCCCCGACGGCATCTCCGCAATCCATGAGCTCA
Organism: Candidatus Krumholzibacteriaceae bacterium; assembly: GCA_036511215.1. Classification (GTDB taxonomy): domain Bacteria; phylum Krumholzibacteriota; class Krumholzibacteriia; order Krumholzibacteriales; family Krumholzibacteriaceae; genus SSS58A. The sequence continues at coordinate 12,575 of DATCCP010000377.1, read as the reverse complement.
ATACCGCTCGCGAGAAGGGCATCGCATACGATTACCTCGTGACCGATATCTTCATGCCCGACATCGACGGGCTCAAGATCCTCAGGGTCATCAAGATTCAGTATCCCGACCTCCCGGTTCTCGTGATCACGGGGTTCGGCGACGAGGCCTTGAAGCTCACCGCCCTCTCCGAGCTCAACACCGGCTACCTCGACAAGCCGTTCGAGATCCCGGACCTCGTGAAGGCGCTCGAGGAGCTCTCCCCCGGCTCGACGGCGGGGAAAGCGGCCGCGAAGGAAAAGACGAAGGCGGAGCCCGAGATGCGGGAGTCGGTGACGACCTATCTCACGATCAGGATCACGGATCCGATGCGGAGCATGGACATTTACAAAAGGCTCTACGAGATGGAAGGGGTCCAGCGCTGCGAGGCGGTCAGGGGGGACTTCGACATCATCGTCCTCGCCCAGGCGGCTTCCCAGGATGAGATCAAGAAGCTCAAGGACAGAATCGGCGCGATGGACGGTATTCAGCTCGCTTCCGTCTCGGACGTCGAGCGTCCGAAGCTCGACCGCGACGTGAACGAGTTCGTCAACGTCTATTCGCAGGCGGTCAAGGCACACGGCTTCGCGAGCTCAAGCAAACAGCCGGGCACGACGAGCTACATCATCGTCGACATCGACAAGAACGCGATCCAGCAGATCTTCACGACCGTCTTCTTCATCGACGAGGTCGTCTTCTGCGACGTCATCGAGAACGGCACGAAGCTCGTGGGAATGGTCACGGGCCAGGGTGCCGTCGGCAAGATGCCGCGCATTATCGAGAAGCTGAGCCAGATCGACGGCGTGCTGCGCGTACGCGAAGCAACGGTGATCAAGCTGGTCGAGGATTGACGCTCCGCTCATCCGCTGCAATCCCGATAAAGACCCGTTGAATCAACCAGGGGGTGGTTGCCACGGCGGCGAGGGATGACAATTTCAGTTACCGGTTATGGCGCTACGACGGCGCTCCGGGGGAGTTGATTCCGCTCCTCCAATCCGCCCAGGATCATTTCGGGTACATTCCCCGAAGGGCGATCAGCTACATCTCCGGCGTGACCGGCGTTCCCGAGTCCGATATATACGGGGTCATCACGTTCTACAGCCAGTTCAGGCTCCAGCCGATGGGCAAGTACGTGATCAAGGCGTGCGACGGAACGGCCTGCCATGTGCAGAATTCGCGGACGATCATCGGCACGCTCGAGGACGAGCTCGGGATCGAAGTGGGCGGCACGACGGAGGACGGTCTCTTCACGCTGAGCACGGTCGCCTGCATCGGCTGCTGCTCGCTCGCGCCCGTGATCATGATCAATGACGACACGCACGGCCGGCTCACGCCGCAGTCGGTGCGCAAGATACTTCGCGAGTACCGGCGGCGCGAACAGGCGGCCCGCGCGCAGGACGCGGCGAGCTGCGGCGAAGCCGGGGCCAGATGAGTCACGACATCCAAGTTTCACAACCAATCCGGAGTTGATCGATGAAGAAAGTCTTAGTGGGCATGAGCACCTGCGGCCTGTCGGCCGGGTCCCAGAAGACCTATGACAGGTTCGGCGAGCTCCTCGCCGCGAGTCCCGGCGCATTCGAGCTCAAGAGCACGGGATGCATCGGCATGTGCTACCGCGAGCCGCTCGTCGAGATTAGGGAAGACGCGAGCCGCATCGTCTACGGCTCGGTGACGCCGGAGCTCGCGGACAGGATTTTCAACGAGCATATAACGGCGAACCGCGTTCTCGACGAGCACGTGGCGCTGCGCATGGATCGCGGGGCCGAGCTCGGCGGCGCGGAGGCGCCGCACCAGAAGGAACAGGTGCGGATCGTGCTCCGCAACTGCGGGCTCATCGACCCCGAGTCGATCGCCGAGTACGAGGCGGCGCTCGGCTACAAGGCGCTCCGTACGGCCCTCCTCGAGATGAAGCCGGACGAGATCGTCAAAACGGTCAAGGATTCGGGCCTCCGCGGCCGAGGCGGCGCCGGCTTCCCGACCGGTCTCAAGTGGTCCTTCGCGGCGGCACGAAAGGGGGACGTCAAGTACGTCGTCTGCAACGCCGACGAGGGAGACCCCGGCGCCTTCATGGACCGCTCGGTGCTCGAGGGGGATCCGCACTCGGTCATCGAGGGAATGATCATCTGCGCCAGGGCGATCGGCGCGCACATGGGCTACATCTACTGCCGCGCCGAGTACCCGATGGCGATACGGCGCCTCACGATCGCGCTCGACGCCGCCCGGGAGAAGGGCTACCTCGGGAAGAACATCCTCGGCTCGGGTTTCGACTTCGACGTCAAGATCAAGCAGGGCGCCGGCGCCTTTGTCTGCGGCGAAGAGACGGCGCTCTTTCAGTCGATCGAGGGCAAGCGCGGCATGCCGCGCATCAGGCCCCCCTTCCCCGCCGAAAAAGGACTCTGGCAGAAGCCCACGAACAACAACAACGTCGAGACCTACGCGAACGTCCCGTGGATCATCATGAACGGCGCCGCCGCGTACGCGGCCTACGGCACCGAGAAGAGCCGCGGCACGAAGGTCTTCGCGCTCGCGGGCAAGGTCGCCTGCGGCGGCCTCGCCGAGGTTCCGATGGGCATCCCGATCAACGACCTCGTGTTCAAGATCGGCGGGGGCATCAAGGAGGGGCGCGCCTTCAAGGCCGTGCAGATGGGCGGCCCGTCGGGAGGATGCATCCCGGCCTCCCTCGGCCATACCCCGGTCGATTTCGAATCGATTCCCGCGACGGGCGCCATCATGGGCTCGGGCGGCCTCGTCGTGATGGACGACCAGACCTGCATGGTCGAGATGGCTCGGTTCTTCCTCGACTTCACGCAGAACGAGTCGTGCGGAAAATGCACGTTCTGCCGCGTCGGGACCCTCCGAATGCTCGAGATTCTCACGAGGATCACGCAGGGGGAAGGGCGGACCGAGGACGTCGACAAGCTGAAGACCCTCGGCGCGCAGATCAAGGAGGCGAGCCTCTGCGGTCTCGGCCAGACCGCGCCGAACCCGGTGCTCACGACGTTGAAATATTTCCCCGAGGAGTACGAGGCCCACATCAGGGACAAGCGCTGTCCCGCGGCGAGCTGCACGGCGCTCGTCGATTTCTGCATCGACCCCGAGAAGTGCACCGGCTGCACCGTCTGCGCGAAGAACTGCCCCGTCGAAGCGATCACGGGCGAACGCAAGGCAGTGCACACGATCGACATGGCGAAATGCGCGAGGTGCGGCAAGTGCATCACGGTCTGCACGTTCGGCGCCGTGTACAAGAAGTGAGGATAGACCCAGATGGAAACCGTGAAGATCAAGATCAACGGCAGGGAGATCGAGGCCGCGAGCGACAAAACGATCCTCGAGGTCGTGCGCGAGCATGAGCTCGACGCGATCCCGACCCTGTGCAATTCGCCGGAGCTCGAACCGTACGCCTCGTGCTTCCTCTGCGTCGTCGAGGTCAAGGGGCGGCCGAACCTCGTTCCTGCCTGCGCGACGCGGGTGGCCCCGGGGATGGAGGTGACGACGCGCAACGAGCGCATCGTCGAGTCGCGGAGAACGGCGCTCGAGCTCCTCGTCTCCAACCACTACGCCGACTGCGTCTCACCCTGCATGGAAGGCTGCCCCGCGCACGTCGACGCGCAAGGGTATATCGCCCTCTCGGCGATGGGGCTCTACCGCGAGGCGGTCGATCTCATCCGCGAGACGAACCCGCTGCCCGCGATCTGCGGGCGCGTGTGCGTTCGAAAATGCGAGGTCGTCTGCCGGCGCGCCGACGTCGACAAGCCCGTCGGCATCAACGCGATCAAGCGTTTCGTCACCGACCAGCCGGGCGTCTACGACGGAACGCCCGTCTGCGAGCCGCCGACGGGGAAGAAGGTCGCGATCGTCGGGGCAGGGCCGGCGGGGCTCACCGCCGCATGGTTCCTCGGCCGCAAGGGGCACAAACCGATCATGTTCGAGGCGAAGGCCCGCTCCGGCGGCATGCTCCGCTACGGGATCCCCGTTTACCGTCTGCCCGACGACGTCATCGACCGCGAGGTCGAGTACATCTGCCGCTCGGGCGGAGAGATCAAGTTCAACACGCGCGTCGGGCGAGACGTCTCTCTCGACGAGCTCATGAAGAGCTACGACGCGGTGTTCCTCGGCCCGGGCGCGTGGGCGGGAAATCCGATGAAGGTCGAGGGCGAATTCGACACCGCGGGCGTCGTCCAGGGCGCCGATTTTCTCCCGGAGCAGACGGACAAGCCGACCCCGCTGGCGGGGACGGTCGTCGTCGTAGGGGGCGGCAACTCCGCGATGGACGTCGCGCGAACCTCGTGGCGGCTCGGAGCGGACAAGGTCATCATCCTCTACCGCCGCACGAAAGACGAGATGCCCGCGGACAAAATGGAGATCGAAGACTGCCTCGCCGAGGGGATCGAGATCATGGAGCTCGCAGCTCCCGTCGGCATCATCACGGATAATGGAAAGCTCAAGGCGCTCCGGTGCATCAGGATGAAGCTCGGCGAGCCCGACAGCTCCGGCCGCCGCCGGCCGATACCGCTCGAGGGGTCCGAGTTCGAGCTCCCCTGCCATATGGCGGTTTCCGCGATCGGGCAGGCGACCGATCTCGACGGGCTCACGGACGCCTCGGGAAACAAGGTCGGCCTCACGAAATGGAACACGTTCGTCATCGATCCGGAAACGCTCGCGACGAACGTGAGAGGCGTTTTCGCAGGAGGGGACGCCGCGGACGACGGCCCGACGGTCGTCATCGACGCGATCGCCGACGGGCAGCGGGCCGCGCGGGCGATCGACTCGTACATGAAAAACGCGAACGTGCCTCCACGGCCGTTTGTCGTGAAGAAGGAATTCTGGGCGAAGCCCGGCAAGGCCGAGCTCGGCGACGTCAAGGAGAGCCCCCGGCACGAGGTGCATCAGATCGGCGTCGATGAGCGCCGGGGGAGCTTTGCCGAGGTCGCGACCGGCTTCGAGTTCGAGGACAACGTCCACGAATGCGACCGTTGTCTCTCGTGCGGCTGTCTGCGCTTCGACACCTGCTACCTGCGCATCTACGCCGAGGAATACGGCGTCGATATGAACCGCTTCAACGGACACGCCCGCAAACACAAGGTCGACGAGCGGCATCCGTACGTCGTCTACGACCCGAACAAGTGCATTCTCTGCTCGCGCTGCATCAGGACGTGCGCGCGCGTGCTCCCCGTCTCGGCGCTCGGCCTCGTCGGCCGGGGGTTCCGGACCGAGATGCGCCCGGCGCTCAACGATCCCCTCGTCGAGACGAGCTGCGTGAGCTGCGGGAACTGCGTCGACTCGTGCCCGACGGGAGCGCTCACCGTGAAGTATCCGTTCCCCGGCCGCGCCTGCCTCGAAACGGATGATGCGCCCTCGCACTGCGCGTACTGCTCGCTCGCGTGCTCCATCACCGTGAAGAAGTTCGGCGCGGGTCGCTACTATATCGGCCCCTCGGGCATCCCGGGAGACTACCTCTGCAGGTACGGCCGGTTCGGCCACGAGCTCTTTATCAAGCGCAAACGGATCTCCTCCCCCGAAATTCGACGCGGGAGCGAGATCCAGACGGGCGACCTGTGCGAAGCGGAGCGGCTCATCGTGTTCGGCATGAGACGCGTCGTTTCGAAATACGGCGCCGGGAAGGTCGGCGTCTTCGTTTCGCCGGAGCTCACGAACGAGGAGCTGTACCTCGCTTCGCGAATCGCCCGCGAGGGGCTCGGCACGAACAACGTCGCCTCCCTCTCGATCCTCGGCACGGGCTCCGAATCGGGCGCCCTCGACGAGTCGCTCGGATTCACGGCGTCGACCGCAGATCGTTCTTCGATCGACAACGCCGATCTCATCATCTGCAACAATACCTCGATGGAGCCCGATCACCTGATCCTCGCCGTGCGCGTCATTCAGGCCGTGCGCTCGGGCGCCCGTCTCATCGTGAGCAATTCCACCCTCGACCCGACCGACCAGAAGCTCTCGACGCTCGCGATGGATCCGATGCGCGGCCGCGCGGCCATTCTCTGGAACGGAGTTCTGCAGGTGCTCCTCGACGAGGGTTATTTCAAGAGCGCCGCCGTGAAGAAGATCCCGGGGGCGAGCGCGTTCCTGAAGAGCAGGGATTTCAAGATCGACGCCGTCGCCGCCCTCTCGGGAGTCGACGCGGCGGATATCCGGACGGCCGCAGCCCTCATCAGGGACGCGAAGCGCGTCGTCATCATCCACAGCCCCGACCGGGTCCAGGATCAGGCGAGCGGCGACCTCGAGACGCTCGCGAACTTCGTCGTGCTCCTCCGCGCGGCGGGGGTCGGGGCGGAGCTCCTCCTTCCCCGCATCAACGCGAACAGCGCGGCGCTCGAGATCATGGGCGCCGATCCGGTGTTCGCCCCGGGGCGCGTGCCCAATCCCGCCGGTGTCGCGGGAGCGCGAAGCCGCGAAGAGCTGCGCGCGCTCCTCGCCTCGGGGGAGCTCAAGGGCGCGCTCATCATCGGCGAGGATCCGCTCGCCTGGGGCCAGACGGGCTCGTGGTTCCAGAACGTCGAGTTCCTCGGGGCGATGGATTGGACCTCCACCGAGACGACGCGTTATGCCGACGTCGTGCTCCCCAGCTCGACCTACCTCGAGACGGCCGGCACGCGGTGCAACTTCGAAGGCACGGTCGTCGAGTATGCAAAAGCCATTGAGCCGCCGGCGGGAGCGTCGGGCGTCGAAGTGCTCCGCGGCCTCGCCCGGGAGTTCGGCCTCACGGCCGTGGACGACACGACCGGCGAGATAGAGACGATCGTCAGGGACAAGCTCGGGGATCTCGTGCGGTTCTACTGGAACACCGGCGAAGAGCGCCTCTCCCCGGGTACCATGCGCCTCGTTCCGACGGGCGCCGTCGTTCACACCGGGTTGATGCAGCCACCGCTCACGCAGGGCGAGAGGTACAAGCGCGAGATCAGGGAGGTCGGCACGGAACGGTACCGGGTTCGGCGGTAGCGCGCCGGCCTGCGCCGCGCCGTTTCGCAGCCCGGGGCTGAGCCGTTTCGCAGCCGCCGGGAAAAGGGCTCGATATGATACGGCTCGAAGATCTCTACTCGTTCATGGAGACGAGCTTCGATTATCTTCTCGTCGTCGACGGCGCGGAGCGCATCATCCACGCAAGCCGGCTCCTCCAACGGGACAGCCTCAGCGAGGATGAGTCGCTCGAAGGCACATTGCTGAAAGACGTCACGACGCCCCCGTCGCTCATCACCTTCCGGTCGGCAATGGCACAGGCGCGCGGAAAAAACCGCGCGAACGCCGTTTTCACGAAGACGGGCGAGAATGCCGTTTCGATCCCCCTCAAGGCGGGCTACGGCGAGACCGACAGCGGCGAGGTATTCCTCTTCTTCGGCAACAAGCTCGAGGCCTTCCGCAAGCTCCAGGAATGGGAAAAAAACGAGCGTATCAAGGAGCTCTCATGCCTGTACGACGTCGCGGAGTGGATCGAGGATTCGGGCTCGATCAGCGAGTTCTTCACCGAGCTCCCCCGCTACCTCTCCCCCGGCATGCTCTTCCCCGAGGAGGCGATCGTCCACTCCTCGTACCAGGGGATCGCATACGGCCAGAAGCCGACGTCCTACAACTACATATCGGTGCGCCTCATCGTCGGCGGGCAGGACAAGGGTGAAATCCGCGCCGGCTACTACAGCGAGAAGCGCCAGCTCCTCCCCGAGGAACAGCGCATGCTCGACGAGATCGGGCGGATGTTGAGCCTCGCCCTTGAGCGAAAGGAGCTCACGGAGCGCCTCATCAAGAAGCAGTTGGAGGAGTCAGATTTCAACAAGCGTCTCGAGGAGCTCCAGGGCGAGATCGCCAAGCGCACGGCGGAGCTCGAGGAACAGAACAAGAAGCTCAGCCTCGTCAATTCCTACATCGACACGGTGAAGGGCGGCTGGGAAGGTTCAAAGGCGACGCTCGAGGCGATGTTCAAGGCGATTCCCGACGAGGTCGTCCTCATCGACAATCACCGCAAGGTCATCATGACGAACCGCGAGGACGTAAGCCCCGGCACCTACTGCTACGCGAGCTTCTTCGGACGCGAGCATCCCTGCGAAGATTGCCGACTCGCGCGCATTCTCCGCGACAAGACCCCCGTCACGCTCACGATGAAGCGCGACAACGAGTTTTTCCAGGTTCACGCGCTCCCGATCTACAACCGCGAGCACGAGGTCGACGGCATCATGGAGTTCTACCGCGACGTGACGCTCGAAAAGACGTACGAGCAGCAGCTCCAGCAGGCGGACAAGCTCGCCTCCCTCGGGCAGCTCGTGAGCGGCATCGGACACGAGATCAACAACCCGAACCAGTTCATTCGCGGGAACATCAAGATACTGAAGCAGTCGCTCGAGGATCTCCTGCCGATCGTCGAGGCGTACGTCGTAGACCACCCCGACCTCAAGATCGCGAAGCTCAACTACGACTTCTGGCGCAAGCACATCATGACGCTCGTCGACGACATGGACCACGGCTCCCAGCGGATCAAGGGAATCGTCGAGGGTCTCCGTACCTTCGCGCGCAAGGACGAGGGGCTCCTCGTCGACACGATCGATGTCAATACGCTCATCGAGGCGAGCGCGCGGCTCGTCCACAACGAGGTGCACAAGCACGCCGATATCAAGCTCGAGCTCGCCGAGGGGCTCCCCTCGTGCGCGGGGAACGCGCAGAAGATCGAGCAGGTCCTCGTAAATCTCCTCGTGAACGCCGGCCAGGCGATGCGCGACGACGTGCGCGGGCTCATCACGGTCCGCACGCGGGCGGAGGACCAGGACGTCTGCATCGACGTCGAGGACAACGGCTCCGGGATGAACGAAAAGACCCAGAAGCAGATCTTCGACCCCTTCTTCACGACCAAGCGCGCGAAGGGTGGAACGGGACTCGGCCTCGCGATCGTCTACCGCATCCTCGAGGAGCACGGCGGGCACGTCTCGGTGAAGAGCAAGCTCGGCGCGGGGACGACCTTCACGATCAGGATCCCCGCGCGACAGACCGCACCCGCCGCGCCCCGGACGGGCAGCCAAACCCCTCCGAAAGGAACGAGATGAGAAAGGTCCTCATCGTCGACGACGACGTCGCCGTCACCAATTACTTCATGGTGTTCCTCGTCCAGACGGGGCTCTTCGAGCCCACCGTCGCGAACGACTCGCGCGAGGTCGAGGCGATACTCCAGCGCGAAAAATTCGACATCATCATGCTCGACATGGACATGCCGAACGTGAGCGGAATGGATATCCTGCGCGCCATGCGGGCGAAAGGGAACGCGACGCCCGTCGTCATCCTCACGGGTGTGAGCGACGTCGATCTCGCGGTCCGCGCCATGAAGCTCGGCGCCTTCGACTATCTGACGAAACCGGTGGACGATCAGAACCTCCTCCAGGTCCTCGAGAACGCGATCGAGCACCGGACGCTGCGCCAGACCATCGAACAGCTCCCGAAGGAGCTCACCCGGCAGGGGCTCGAGCACGAGGCCGCTTTCACGCAGCTCCCGACCCAGGACGACAAGATGATCCGGCTCTTTCACCAGGCCGAGAAGCTCGCCGCGAGCGACGTGAGCATCTTCATCTGGGGAGAGGGAGGAACCGGCAAGGAGGCGCTCGCCCGAGCCATTCACCAGGCGAGCCCCCGGAGGGAGGGACCGTTCGTCTTCGTCGAGGCCGACAGCTTCGATCCCGACAAGTTACCCGCCGCCTTCTTCGGCCAGGCGAAGGACTGGCGCGGATCCCGCGAGGAAACCCCCGGGCTCCTCGACCAGGCCGACGCGGGTACGCTCTTCCTCAATAATATCGATACGATGTCGCTCCCGGTGCAGGTGAAGCTCAAACGCCTCATCCAGACGGGGGAGTACTATCGCGAAAGCTCGACGAGCATACGGAAAGCGAACGTGCGGATGATCGTCTCGTCGAAGTACGACCTCACGCGCCCCGAGTACGCGAGCAGGTTCTCGCGCGATCTCCTCTATCACCTCATGATCAATTCGATCCGCATTCCGCCGCTCCGCGAGCGTCCGGACGACATTCCGCTCTTGGCGTCGCTCTTCCTCAAGGAAGAGACGGAACGCGACGGCAAGCAGATTTCCGATTTCTCGCCGGACTGCATGGCGCTGCTCAAGAGATACAGCTACCCCGACAACGTCCAGGAGCTCATCACCATCGTCGCGGGGGCCGTCGCCAAGGAAGATACGGACACGATCACCGTCGATTCGCTGCCGTCCTACATCAGGGAACGGGTGGAGCGGCCCGGCGAAGAGATGTTCCATCCGCGGAAGCTGAGCGAGGTCGTGCGGGAGCACGTGCAGCTCACGCTCGCCTACTTCGGACAGCAGCGGGAGGCGACCGCGGAGGTTCTCGGCATCACGCCGGCGGAGCTCGACCGAATCATAGCCGAGGACATGTCGGAGGAGTGAACGGACCTCCCGCCGGCATCCGCTACTTCTTCCCCGCCTTGAGCCACTCGTCGAACCAGTCGAGCACCGACTGATACCAGAACTTCTGGTTCTGCGGCTTCAGTATCCAGTGTCCCTCGTCGGTGAAACGGATCATCTTGGAGGGGATCCCGAGCCGCTGGAGCGCCGTGAACATCGTCTCCCCCCCGGTGATCGGCACGCGGTAGTCGAGATCGCCGTGCGTGAAAAGGTGCGGCGTCCCGAAGTGCTTCGCGTAGCGGATCGGCGAGAGCCGGTCGTAGACGTCGGGTGCATCCCACGGCATCCCGGTGAGATCCCATTCGGGGAACCACAGCTCCTCGGTCGAGCCGTATGAGCTCCATTCCTCGGCGTCCCCCGCGTGCGAGACGAGCGCCGCGAACATATGATCGTCGTTGTGCCCCTGGAGCCAGTTGCAGAAGAAGCCGCCGTAGGAGTCGCCCCACGCGCCGACGCGCTTCGAGTCGATCCACGGGTTCTTCTCGAGCACGGCGCGGACGCCCGCCTTGAGATCCTCCACGACCTTCCCACCCCAGTCCCCGCGGATGTCGTCGCAGAACTTCTGTCCGTACCCGAACGAGCCGCGCGGATTGCAGAAGAATACGGCGTAGCCGGCCCCCGGGAAGATCGCGAACTCCGTGCGGTAGCCGTTCACCCACATCTGCTGCGGACCGCCGTGAACCCGCACCATCATCGGATACTTCTTCGCGGGATCGAAGTTTGCGGGTTTTATGAGCCAGCCCTCCACGTCGGCGCCGTCGGGACCCTTCCACCAGTACTCCTCGGCGGTCTGCGGCACGAAGTAGGTGTCGTAAACGTCCTTGTTGGCGAAGGTGAGCTGCTTGACATTCTTCCCGCTCCTGTCGCAGCGGAAGATCTCGAATGTGTGCGCCATCGGCCGGTGCCGGTAGACGAAGAACGCCTCCTTCGGGCCCGCCGCGACGTCGCTATGGTACCCGTGCCCGGCGGTCTCCGCGCTGATGACCGGTTTCACGGCGCCTCCCGCGGCCGGCACGACGAAGAGGTTCACGTCGCCGCGGTCCTCCGCCTCGAAGTAGAGGCTCTTGCCGTCTGCGGCCCAGAAGAAATCGCCGGCTGCGCGATCGAAGGCGGCCGTAAGGCTCCGCGGCTCCCCGCTCGGGAGCGCCATGACCGTGAGCTCCTCGCGGTCAGACTCGTAGCCGGGACGCCGCGTCGCGCGGTAGGCGAGATACTTTCCATCGGGCGAGACGCGCGGATGCGTGTCGGCGGCCGGATTTGTCGTGATCCGCTTCACCTCGCCCCCCGCGAGCGGCACGCACCAGATGTCCTCGTTGTATGAGACGGCCTGATCGACGTCCTGCTTGCCCGAGAAATAGAGCGTCGTGCCGTCGGGGCTTATCTCGAAATCGCGCCCCGACGAGGCGAGCCAGAACGTAAGCGCGTCGAACTTGAGGGCGCTCGTGAGGTCGCGCGGCGCACCCCCCTCGGCCGGGGTGTAGAAGAGGTGCTGCACCTTGCCATCCTCGTAGGCGTTCCAGTGCCGGTACATGAGATGCTCGTGCACGACCGCCCCGAGCTTGCTCTCGTCCTTTTCCTTGTCCTTTTTCTTTATGCAATCGAGGTCCTTGCAGTCGAGATAGGTCCGCGCCGCGAAGACGAAGCCTTTCCCGTCGGGGGTCCAGATCATGTTGTCGACGCCGCCCGGAAAATCGGTCACCTTGCGCGACTCGCCTCCACCGACGGGGAGAATGTAGATCTGGGGGTCACCATCCCGGCCGGAGATGAACGCGAGAGAGGCGCCATCGGGAGACCAGACGGGCGTGTCGTCCCGTTTGTCGCTCGTCGTCAGGCGGCGCGGCTCGCCGCCGTTGGAGGAGACGAGCCATATGTCGGCGTTGCGGCTGTTCCCGTCGAGATCGGTCGTCGTGATCGCATAGGCGATCCATTTCCCGTCGGGTGACGGCTGCGGCTCGCCGACGGCCTTCAGACGCCAGATGTCGCCCGGGGTCAGCGGTTTCTTGTCGACCGCGCCGGACGCGGAACAGATCGCGAGGATGCACAGAGCCGCGATCGAAAGGACGATGAGCGCTTTAGCCAGAAGGGACCTTTTCATACGACCTCCTTCGAATAGCGGACGTGGAGCATTCGATTCTACAGCGAA
>DATCCP010000376.1:0-5114 GCA_036511215.1 Candidatus Krumholzibacteriaceae bacterium | reverse complement strand
ACGATCCATGATTCAGGTCATAGCGGAGGCTCGCCGATGCATACTTCACGTACAGGACGGGAGCGCTCAGGTAGAAGATATGGCCGTTCTCCATGCCGGGAAACCAATCGAGCAGGTCCCCCTGGGCCAGAACGCCCGCTTCTCCGGACCTGGTGCTGGCGCCCTCGAGCGTGAGCGCCGTGCGAGAGCTCACACCGAGCGTCCCCTTGATGAAACTCCGATCCGCGTCCGGTCCCATCGGAGAGCCGAGAAGATGGTTCATTCTCTCGTCACCGTTCCCCGCGACATACTCTGTTCCGCCTGAATGAGCGTACGTGAATCTACTGATGAATGTGTATCCGCCGGACAGCTCGAGCTCCCTCCCCCACACCATGAAAAGCGCGTCCGCGGCCGCGTAGAGGCCGAGCCTGTCGGGGCCGGCCTTCTCGTCGCGCTGGTACTGGAGGTCATCGACAAGGAATTCCCCATAGAAGATGAACCCGCGGTGAAGCGGCACCTTCCAGTCGAACGACCAGAGGATATTGTCCGCATTCGTGCCTTCGTTGAATTGCTGGGCGTAGAAGATGCTGAGGGGAGAGAGATACTTGAAATCAAAATCCCTCGAGGCGTAGACCACCGTCTCGCTCAAGCCGAGAAACGCGCCTCGCGGCAACGCCAGAGTGAGACGGTGCCCCGCCAAATGCCTGCGGGTGCTGACATCGAGAGAGGCCTGGCACGTGCTCATCTCGAACGGCCCGAGATCGAACCGTGCGCCAACGTGATCGAGGGATCCCGCGGTCTGCGAGAGAATGAGGCCCTCGCGCAGGCTGGTCCCCCAGTGCATGTACTCGCGCCCGACCCGCACCTCCCACCAGGAGCCGCCCGCATCCAGCACGGCCCGCTCGAACTCGGCCGTGAGGCCACGGTAGCTCCTGAGACGCGCGCTCGGCTTCTCCTCGTTCGCGTTGCTTCCGCACTCGGGCGCCATGGTGAGGCGATAGTCCGTCTCCATCGTGACGTTGTGCCCGAGGCCGAGGAGAAAATCGGGGATGAAGAACCCGTCCGCCTCCCCCTTCCTCTCGTCGGCCTTCCTCTGAACGATGCCGCCGACCCCGAAGTCCATCGCGAAGAACCGCTCGTCCTCTCGGGCTACGTAAACCGGCTTGCTCCACCGGTCCTCGGGACGGTCGCGGGTACCTACGAACTGTTTCGTAAGGCGTTCGAGGAGGAAGGCATGGCGAGGCCCGAGTACCACGTGCTCCTTCTCGACGTTCACGGCGATCTCGCGCGTGTAGGTTTCGCACTGCTCGAATGTGTACGGCAAGGTCGGCTCGAGCCGCACGAGGCCGCGGAGCTCGAACGATTTCAGCGCCTCGTAGACCCAGGAGTCCGGCGGCACTGTCTCGGCGCGGGCGGCCGACGCTACACAAAGAGCGCCGGCGAGAATGGCCGCCGCGCCGAAAATCACTGCCACAAAAAATCCGGAAAGAGGAACTCTCTCCGGATTGCTCATCAATCTCTCAGCTCTCCTCATCGATCCGCTCCGGCTCATTCGGGAACCATCGTTCCCCCCGGCGTCTCGTCGTGGGCCTTGAGCGCCGCGAGCTTGTAGTATTCACGGGCCTTCCGCTTGTCGTCCTGCTTCTCGTATATGACGCCGAGGCTGAAGTAGACCTTGGAATCCGCCGGATTGATCTCCGTCACCTTCTTGTAGTACTCGAGCGCCCGCTGCGGCTGCTCGAGCTTGTTGAAGCATTCACCGACATAGTAGAGAATCGTCGTGTTGCCCGGGTTGAGGCGCGTGGCGTGCTGGAGCTGCTTCAGCGCCTTGCCGTAGACACCCTTGCGGTAATACAGAAACCCGAGGTAGAAGAGCGCGTTCACGTTGTCGTGCTCGATCTTGAGGATTCGCTTGAACTCTTCCTCCGCATCGTCGAGGTGCCCTTCGTTCACGAGAGCGACGCCGAGGTTGTAGTGCCCCTCGATGCTCGTGGTGTCGATCTCGAGTCCGATCCGGAACTCCTTGATCGCCTGGTCGCGATCCCCTTCCTCGCCGTACAGGGCCCCGAGGTTGAAATGCGCCTCGGCGCTCTTCGGGTTGTGCTGCACGGCCTTCCTGAACTGCAAGAGGGCCGACTCCCGTTTCCCCTGGAGATCGAGTATGTAGCCGAGGTTCGTGTAGGACTTCGAGTGCGTCGGATCGATGTCGATCGCCTTGCGGTACTGCTCCTCTGCCTCCTCGTACTGATGGTTCTTCGTGTACGCGACGCCGAGGCGATAGTAGCACTCGGGGTTGTCCGGCTCGAGCGCGATCGCCTGCCGATGGTGCTGGACCGCCTCTTCGAGCCGTCCTTGTATCTCGAGAAGCCTCCCCATGCGGTACACGGGGAGTGCTTTGCGTTGATCCATTTCGCGGATTGTGCGGTAGCCTTCGAGCGCAAGCTCGTAGCTGCCGACCTGCTCGAGGAGCTCGCACGCCTCCTCGAGGAGGCGCACGTCGGCTCCCGGCGCCGCCATGAGCTCCATGAGCACCTTCTCCCCCCTCTTCGGATTCTTTCCCTTGAGAAGGTGTTCGGCGAGATCGAGGATCTCTTCGGGCTCGGCCTGGCCCGCTTCGAACTTCCTCGTCAGGCGAATGACGTCCCTCGACTCTTCGCCCCCCTCGCCGCGCGCGAGGTCAAACAATCTGTCCCAACGAAGCACCGCGCACCTCCGCCGTGGAAACACCTGTGGACACAGTCTTCCCGGAGGCTAAGACACAATATCTTGGATGTCAAGATTTTATCGGCGCATTATGTAGTGGGCCGATCGCTCAAAAGCCCGCAAAGCCCGCCAGTCCTACCGCCCGAACGCGTTGTACAGGCCCGGGTAGCGATACTGATGGAACTCGAGTCTCATCATGAAGCTGTCGCTCGGTTTGTAGGTGAGGTCGACGTTCGGAACAAAAAACTCGGGCTGATTGTATGCGTTCGTGCTTCTCAGGACCGAACCGACGCCGACGTCCCAGTGAAGGCTCACGGAGCTCGACAGGTTGAGGCCGAAGTGCCCCATATAGTATCCCATCCCGAACGACTCCATGCCCCCTCCACCCGAGAAGAAGGAGAAACCGGCCGAGCTCGAGAACGTGAGGCCCGGGACGTGGAGGAACGACGTCCCCGACTGGGGATTCAGATAATCGTTGAAGACGCTCGGCCTGGCGGGCGTCGCCGACGTTTGAGCGTTCACCGCTGCCGCCGCGAACACCAGGATCATCGACAAGAGAACGATCTTCCTCATCATCATGCCTGCACGCTCCGTGTCGTTAAGAGATCCCGTATCTTCTCCTTGAGCAGCGTCAGATCGACCGATTTCACGATGTACGCGTCCGCCGCCCACGTCTGAAAGTTGTCGCGATAGATCGAGTACGCCGAGTTCAGTATCACCGGCAGGTGCTTCCGTTGTCTGGCGATCTTCATGAGCGCGTCGAGCCCGCTCTCCTCCCCGAGCTTGATGTCGAGAATCACGAGATCGGGATTCTCCTTCTCGACCGATTCGATCGCCTCCTTGACCGTGGACGCTGAAACGGTCTGGTACCCTTCGCCGCGAAGCTCCTCGCTGTAGAGCTTCCGCACATTGATCTCGTCATCAACAATCAGGATTTTCGCCATTTCAACTCCCCCTACAATATAATGAAAATACCGGAGCATACGCAATACTCCGATATCAATTTTCCCACCAACGCGAGATGCGGTCAAGTGTTTTCACAGTTATGCGGCCGGTCTCGCGGCGAGGGCCGGCGCCGCCCTCTATTCGACCTCTATCTCGATGATGACGTTGAGCTGTATCTCCTTCGCCACTTCATTCTTCGACATGTGAACTGGCACGCGTATGACCTTTTCTTCGATGACGTCGATGTGCGGGCGCGGTTTCTCCTGCGGCCGCTCCGCCGCATCCATGACCGCGAGCCTTTTCTTGAGTTTGTCGACGGGATCGGTGACGATATCTTTCGGCTTCGCGCTCTCCTCGACGGCCCCCTTCCGCTCCCTCTTTTCGTCGCCGTTCAGGTCGACGACGTGACCGTAATCCTCATAGCCGTCACGCGTCGCGCCGAGATCGATCCCGGCGGCGGGGCGCTCTTTCTCCTTCAGGACGTTTTCAACGAACTCAGAGACAGACTTGGGCTCCTCTTCTCTCTTCTCCGCGTTGCATCTATAGTCGCTCTCGTCTGTCTCTGAGTTTCGCTCCCGCGTGCCTTTCGCGACCACCTCGACGCTGATGGGCTGCGCCTTGTGCTGCTCGCGGGGTTCCCGTTTCTTGTCGGGGTTCTTCAATTCCTCCTGCATGGTCTTGAGGACGAGCCTGGCAACACCCTCGAAGGTCTCGTAGACGCCGTTGCCCTTGCTCGCCGCCGCCTCGAAGGTCGGAACGCCGGTGGTGTTGAGCTCCTTATCCAGAAAAGCGCGTTCGAGACGATTCGGGAGATCGCGCTTGTTGTACTGCATGACCCAGGGGATCTCTTTCAGCGTGAGCCCGAGGTCGTTCAGGTTGTCCTCGAGGTTCTGAAGCGCCTCTTTGTTCTCCTGTATCCGGTCGGGGGATGAGTCGGCGACGAACACGAGGGCATCCACGCCCTTGAGGACGAGCTTGCGCGTCGCGTTGTAGTAGACCTGCCCGGGAACCGTATACAGAAGGAACCGGACCTTCATCCCGTTTATCTCGCCGATGTCGATCGGGAGAAAATCGAAGAAAAGGGTCCGGTCGGTCCGGGTCTTCATCGAGACCATCTTGCCCTTGTTCTCGCGCGGCAACTTCGAGTAGATATACTCGAGGTTCGTCGTCTTGCCGCTCAGCCCCGGTCCGTAGTAAACGATCTTCGCGTTGATCTCTCCGCCCGCATAGTTGAACACTGCCATACTGCGCTCCCTCGGTTTCTTTTCGCCGGGGTGGAACCGCTGCTCATCCGTTGCGTCAGCCACGGAAGCAGAATCCGGAGCAGGTTTCGTGCTGCTTGAGCTAGGGTGTTCAATTCGTTCTAAGCACCAAGAAAGCGCCCACCCCGGCACTTTAACAGGGGGCAAGGAGCGTGCCACGGTCAAACAAGCCTTGCTGTTTTTTATCTCGTTAAACGGCTGGATGTTGCGCGGACCGGGGCGTCC
>DATCCP010000375.1:0-5706 GCA_036511215.1 Candidatus Krumholzibacteriaceae bacterium | reverse complement strand
TTCGGAAAGGGCGCCGCGGCGCTTCGCGACGATCAGCTCTATTCGATCATCGTGTACATGAGCCGCATGACGGACCGGCGGACCGATGCGCGTTTGATGTCGCTCGACGCCGATTTGATGCAGCAGTTTCTCGACCGGTTCAACGCGTCGATCTATGCTCCCGGGGTCATGCTCCTGATGGCTTTGGGGAAGCGCGAGGTCGCCGGCGCCGCCTCGGGCGCCGCGCGCGAGAAGCTCCTCGCGGAGGCGCTCGCCCTGGCTGACGCCGTGAAGCACCAGCGTCTCGGCGCGCCGTATCTCGAGAGGGTGTACCTTTTCAGGGCGCAGGTGCTTTTCGAGGATCTGCACAGGCCCGATGAGGCGCTGAGCGAGCTCGCGGCGCTCCCCCCGCGGAGCGACGCGCAGACGCCGGAGGCCCTCGAGCTTCGCGTGCGTATTCTTCTCGCGTCGCCCGACCGGGGCGAGGCGGCGACGGTCCTCAAGCGCATGGCGGCCGATGCCGATACGACCGTCGCGTTCCCCGGCCGCTACGGTCTCGGGCGGCTCGCCTTCCTCGGAGGGCGCTACGATGAATCGGTGAAGATTCTGTCGGATCTCGCCGAGAAGCACCCGTCGAGCGCCTGGGCGAATGACGCCCTCGAGCTCGCGATGGACGAGAAGGGCGCGATGGGGGAGGGGGGCGGCGCGCTCGCGCCGTACCGCGGCGCCGTGCTCGCCCAGTCGCGCGGCGAGTTCGCGGCCGCGATCGACAGCCTCGCCGCGCTCGGGAAGCGTTATCCCGAATCGAGCCTCGCGCCGCGCGCGCTCTTCATGAAGGCCGAGATCGAGGCCGTCGCCGCGCGCGACGCCGCGAGGGCGGATTTTGCGAAGCTCGCCGAAACGTGGCCGCTCCACGATCTCGCCCCGCGCTCGCTCGAGCGGCTTGCCGAGCTCGAAGGCCGCGACAATCCGGGCGAGGCGGTCGCGCAATACGGACGGCTTATGGAGCGCTACCCCGATTATCCGTTCATCGAGCGCGTCCGCGAGCGTTATATTGCCCTCGGGAAGACCACGGGCGCGGAAGCGCCGAAGAAAGGCTCGAAGTGAGAATGTTCCGAGGCTTCAGGCGTCTCATCGGAAGCGTCGTCGCCGCGCTCGCCGCCGCCGCATGCGTCGCACTGTGCGGCCCCGCGACAGCGCGCGCCGACTACCTCGTCCCGATGGATCTTACGCAGACGAATCACCTCAAGGCGTACGGGCTCGCCTATTACATTCTCGCGAAGGGCGAGAACGTGAAGTGGCTCCTGAACTTCCGCGGCGGCTCGTTCCTCATTCCCGAGAAGAGCGGCTTCTCGACGGAGGCGCAGGCTCGCGGGGTGCGTCTCGAGCGCGTCGACGGCGCTCAGATCGCCTCAATTCTCCAGGAGATCAGCAGCTCGAATGCCGACGTCGTCCTTCTCGAGAAGGCGCCCGCGATCGCGATCTACGCACCGCCCAACAAACAGCCGTGGGACGACGCCGTGATGCTCGCGCTCGACTACGCCGGCATTCCCTACACGATCGTCTACGACCAGGAGGTGCTCACCGGCGAGCTCGAAAAGTTCGACTGGCTCCATCTGCACCACGAGGACTTCACGGGGCAGTATGGAAAGTTCTACGCGGGGTTCCGGAACGCCGACTGGTATATCCAGGAGCAGATTCTGAACGAGAAGATCGCGGCGTCGCTCGGCTACAAGAAGGTGTCGGAGGAGAAGAAAGCGGTCGCCCGCGCGATCAAGGAGTTCGTGCGGAACGGCGGCTTCCTCTTCGCGATGTGCTCGGCGACCGATACGTTCGACATCGCGCTCGCGGCGGAGGGTATCGACATCGTTCCGCGCGAGTACGATCACGACGGCACGACGCCCAATTGCCAGAAGCTCCTCGACTACAGCAAGTGCCTCGCCTTCGAGAATTTCAAGCTCGTCATGGACCCGCTCGTGTACGAGTTCTCCGATATCGACATGACGGCCACGGCCGCCGCGCGCGGCGAGTCGCGCGACTACTTCACGCTTTTCGAATTCTCCGCCAAATACGATCCCGTGCCGACGATGCTCGTCCAGGACCACGTGTCGGTCATCAAGGGGTTCATGGGGCAGACGACGTCCTTCAACAAGAGCCTCATCAAGAAGAAGGTGCTCATCCTCGGCGAAGTGAAGGGCGGGGACGAGGCGCGGTACATTCACGGGAACTTTGGACAGGGGACGTTCACGTTTCTCGGGGGGCACGACCCCGAGGACTACCAGCATCTCGTCGGCGATCCGCCGACCGATCTCAGCCTCCATCCGGACTCGCCGGGCTACCGTCTCATTCTCAACAATATCCTTTTCCCGGCGGCGAAGAAGAAGGAGCAGAAGACATAGATGCGCGCGCGCAAGGAGCTCGTTCCTTCGATTCTCCTCGGCTCTGGAATCGTGCTCACCGTATGCGGATTGGCACTTCTCGTCGCGAACGGCGCGTCGGCGCCCGTGGCATTCTTCGCGGTTCTCGTCGCCGGCGTGCTGGACGGCACGGCGGGGCTCGTCTGGACAAGCGCTCTCCTCTTTTCGCGGCGGGCCGGGGGGGCGGCCGACGCGATGAGGGAGCAGCTCGTTCTCGCGGCGGGGCTTCTGTCCGTGATCTTTCTCGGCGCCGTTCTCGCGCTCCTTCTCTACCTCCACGTGATCATGAGATACCTCGATAGCTTGCGGCTCTTCTGACGGCGGCGGTCGAGCCGCCGCCATCCGCCCATTTCCCGAATCAATCGATTGAATGATCGACCGAGTCGCGCTAGAATAACGATCAGCGCAAGGGGGGATATCTATCGGCAATCGATCGAATGCGTCCGTCGCAGCGTTTCGTGCTAGGGCGATAGCGGTATCGATGCTCGCCGCTTTCGTCCTTGCGTGGCCGGCGCATGCGGGCGATTTCACGGGGAAGGTCGTGGGTGTTCACGACGGAGACACGTTCACTATACTCCATGACGGAAAAGCGGAGAAGGTTCGGGTCAACGGCATCGATAGCCCGGAGCTTGGGCAGCCGTTCGGCATGAAGGCCAAACAGTACGCGTCCGCCCTCATCTTCGGACGCGTCGTCACCGCGAAAACCTCCGGCACGGATAGATATGGAAGGACCGTCGGCGACGCCGTTCTCGCGGACGGGAGGCACCTGAGCAGGGAAATGGTCAGAGCCGGGTTCGCGTGGTGGTACCGCCGGTATTCGAATGACAGGGATCTCGAGGCGCTCGAAGCCGAGGCGAGGCAATCGAAGCGAGGCCTGTGGGCCGACGCCTCTCCCACGGCGCCCTGGGAATGGCGAAGGGGCTCGCCCGGAACATTGTCCGCCCAGGCCGGCACGGGCGTGTCCGTCGGCGCATTGCCGGGCGCGAGAACGTCCACGGGAAGACAGATCCATCAGGGCCCGAAGGGCGGACGATACTACTTCAGCAAGAGCGGCAAGAAGGTCTATCTGACGAAAGAGCGCTGAGGAGCCCGGTCCCGCGCGGGGTCTCCACACGCCATTTCAGCTGGCGCACGGAAAAGGCGTACATCGGCTGGATCAAACGCTTCATCATCTTCCACGGAAAACGACACCCCGCGACGCTCGGCGAGGCTGAGGTCACGGCGTTTCTCTCGACGCTCGCGACGCGCGACAGGGTAAGCTCTTCGACCCAGAACCAGGCGCTCAGCGCAATCATCTTCCTGTACCGGGCCGTGCTCGGGAAGGAACTCGAATGGCTCGACGGAGTTGTGAGGGCGAAGCGCGCGGTGCGACTGCCCGTCGTCCTGACGCGCGACGAGGTCCGCGCGATTCTGGACGAGCTGCATGGGACGCCCTGGCTCATGGTGTCGCTCATGTATGGGGCGGGGCTTCGTTTGCTTGAGTGCGCGAGGCTGCGTATCAAGGACGTTGATTTCGCGCGCGGCGAGATCACCGTGAGGAATGGAAAAGGGGGAAAGGACCGCCGCACGATGTTGCCCGTGGCGCTCAAGAGCCCGCTCTCGGCGCACGTCGAACGGGTGAAGCGTCTACATGACCGGGATCTGCGGCGACGCCTCGGAAGCGTGGCGCTGCCCGACGGAATCGAGCGCAAGTACCCGCGGGCCGCGTGGGAGTGGGGGTGGCAGTGGGTGTTCCCCGCGACGAGATTCTACCGGGATCCGGAGAGCAAGCGATTTCAGCGGCATCACCTCCATGAGACCGTCGTGCAGCGGGCGATGAAGGACGCCGTCCGTCGGACGGGAATCGCGAAGCCGGCGAGCTGCCATACGCTGCGGCACTCGTTTGCGACACACCTGCTCGAGGCGGGATACGACATCCGGACGATCCAGGAGCTCCTCGGGCATTCGGACGTCAGTACGACCATGATCTATACGCACGTCTTGAACAGGGGTGGACAGGGGGTGAGAAGCCCGCTTGACGGAATGATCTGATGAGGTGCGGAGGAGGTGTGGGGGGAGGAGGCCTATATGACTTTCCGGGACCATAGATAACTGCAGTTATTATTGCATATCAGAGCGACCGGCCGCAGTCTATCGCCCCCTGCTTCGAACAGGCCTTGAAGCAGCATGGTGATTTGTGGTAGAATAGGAGCAATCCCAAAGGGAAACGGCTCTGCTACACAGCGAGGATTCGCAGTACTATCTGCGCAACACAGAACTGTCTATATTGAGTTAGGTCGTCAGAGACCATACGGGAGGTGAGTTCCATGATACGAGCGATTCTAATATCTTGGATGATTGCGTTTGCGGCTATCGATGCGGCTGCCACGGAGATTGTTGAGATTCCGCTGCCGGGCCTCATCGGCACGTATGGTTCAGAAAGTCCTCTACCTATGTCTGGATGTTACACTACCCGAAGCGCGTCCTTCCAGCTCGACAGAATGCCGAAGACCGTATATGCAGTATGGATCCGAATATCCGGAACTGCGGTGGCCGGTCAGACCTATTGCGATTTTAGCGGGTGGCCCCCGCCGGGTATACAGCTGGAGGGGATGGCGTTTAGCGCTAATATGCTTGATTCGCTGAATTCCTCGGGTTGGAATGCGGATTGTGCCACGGCTGGGGAGAGTTCCACCTTTGAATATCAGGTGCAATTCCATCCACATTCAGGAGCGACGTGGGAGTATCTCGAGTCGGGTCGAGGGGATGTCAACCTTTACGGTGCGGGCTACAGCAACCCGTTTGTTGAATGCTACCCCGTTACGTGCGCGGTCGCGACAGTCACTGAAGCGGTTCTTGTAATTGAGGCTGACTTTGCCATCTCAACGCATGACGAATCTTGGGGGGCGATCAAGTCGCTCTATCGATAGCGATGGAGGATGGCGAGAAGCGACCTAACTCCGCATTCAGCCGACGGCCGCTGCCGTCACGCCGCCTGCGGAGCACGCGGCGCGCCGGCCCGCTCGGAACGGCGGACGCGGCCGCCGCTGATGCCGACGTTAACTTCACTATCGTTCTGGGGCTTGACAAAATCATCGGTATGATATATTGTAATACTTGAGGTGATTGCATGAGCACAGTGAAGGTGGCCATCACGATTCAGGACCATTTGCTCGATAGGTTGGATCGATTAGTCAAGGCGAGGGTATTCCCGAATCGCAGCAAAGCGGTGCAAGAAGCCGTGAAGGAAAAACTTGCCAGGCTCGATCGCAACCGTCTCGCGCGAGAATGCGCAAAGCTTGATAAGAAGTTCGAGCGTTCAATGGCCGAG
>DATCCP010000374.1:0-2365 GCA_036511215.1 Candidatus Krumholzibacteriaceae bacterium | reverse complement strand
AGCCGCCGCGAGGGGCACGGCGCCGGTTATCGCGCTTCGAGTGGGCTCGGCGCAAAAAAAAAGCCGCCCCCGCGGAGGGGGCGGCTGCAAACATCCGAGCGCCACATCATCTGATAACGACGATTCTTCCATACATGTCGGAACCGTCCGCGCCGTTCTTGCATCGGTATATGTAGACGCCCGAGCCGACATCCTGGCCGTGCTTGTTCTTCGCGTCCCACGTCACGACTCCGTCATCGCCCGTCGGATTGCTGTGATGCGACTCCCACACGAGATCTCCCGCGACGGTGAAGATCTTGATATCCGTCTCTTTCGGCACGTGAAAGAACCTGATGCCGCCGTCCGGGAAGTTGTGATAGAAGGGGGACGTATCCGCCGCGGTCCCGGTGCGGTACGGATTCGGGACCGCGAAAATATCCTTCATCGAGAACCTGGGGCCGGTGCCGGCATCGACCGTCATGGTGATAACCTTCGCGACGGACTCACACGCGACCGGGTGCCCCGGGGTCGCGGGATGCTCCAGGTCCTCGTCGCAGATGAAATTATCCTGCTTGTTGTGCTCATTCTTCCCCTTGAAGTAGCCCTTGTCGAAACAGGTGACGAAATAGTAGTAGGTGAATCCGACGAAGGCGTTGTTGTCGACGAACTCGTAGTACGGTTTCCCCCCCGCGTCCTTCTTGGGCCACTCGCTGAAATAGAGCGAGTCGTCCACGATCCCGATATATGCGTCGAACCGGGAGAGCTCCTCGATAACGATCATGTGGCTCGGCAGCGGAGAGAGCCCTCTCCAGACATGGAACCCTTCATATGTCTGAAGATCGATCTCGAAGTACGCGGGCCCTCCCGACGCCGTCGTATCGATGAGTCCCGCAGCGAACGCGACACCGATCCCGAGAGCGAGCGTATCCCCCGTTTGCAGCCCGATGAGGGTGAGCGGAATCGACGTCCCGGGGGTATAGGAGTTCCTCCCGACGTCGAACTGCTTGTAGTACGTGTCGAACCGGTCTCGCGTCTCGGCGAACATCTTGATTGAAAGCTCGCCCCCTGCGCCGATCGTGTCGACCCCGACCGTGCCGAGAACGACCCTTCCGATCTTCACGGTGCGGTCGATGGTTCCCGAATACCTGCCGGAGAAACCAACAGCGGATATTCCCGGATCGGGTCCGCGCCAGTTCGTCCAGTCGCGCGATCCGGTAATCGCTGCGTGGTCTCCCACCGGAGGATACCATCCGATCACGATCTTTGCTCCTGCACGCTTCACGTACACGGAATCGGGCGGCGAGAGGGCCAATCTCATCGTATCGATGGCGCTCTGCGCCCATGCATCAATGTAAAATGCCGACATTCCGAGGAGCACAAGAAAAACAATCGTTCCTCGTCGAATCAGACTCACCGTGCCTCCTTTTCAGTCCTCCGCAGCCGACACGCATTTATGGGGTTGCCAGAATCTGCCACTTCCTGAACATCGTCGTGATTATCGCCGTGCCCTGCGCGCGGTCGAAGTACCAGAGCTCAAACCCGAGGTGAATGCTCGGAGCGGCCACCGCGACTCCCGATGTCGGGTCGGGCGTTATGTGCGCATACTTCGTGACCCAGAGACCGACCGCCTGCTTATTGAGCGCCGAAATCACGTTCTTCGACCTCATGAGCCACAGTGGATGGAAGCACCCCTGGGATACAACGACGTTCCGGTACATCCAGTAATACGGATCGTAGATCTCGGCGAGAGTGAAGCCGCCCGGACGCGGACTATCCTCGAGCGGGGCGAAGAAGTGCCCCGGAGCTACAACGGTCGACCAGAGATTGAGCGTATCAGGCATCCCGGGAACGCTGTCGTTCCACGCGTCGTGCGCGTTGAGCATGCCCGGGTATATGCAGTCATAGTTGCGCAACAGTCTCATCGGGAGGTCCGAGTCGCCGCGGAACGTCCCGACGATCTTGTCGAGCATCGTCACGCAATAGTCCTTGTATGGAAAGGAGTTGACACCGCTCGTGTCACCCTCGCAGCCGTCCTGGTTTCCCGTTATCTCGCACTTCAGGTTCATCGGGAATCTCTGCGCTATCGGCTGCAGGCACGCGGCGAGGCCGCCCGTTCTCTCGGAGTTGCCCTCCGTCAGGAGGTGCCCGCCCTTCGCCAGGAACAGCGACAGGTAGTTGACGGTGATCTGGCTTCCCGTGCCGATCATGCTCTCGGGGGTGAACAGGATGACATTGTCCCAGCAGCCGTTATCGTAGGAAGAGGCATACGTCCAGATGATGTTCTTGTATCTGCCGATAAGCGAAATCTTCGGAGGCGTCGCGTTGTACACGTTATAGGAATCGTACACGTCGCGAGCCGGATCGAAACCGCTCGCGCGCGCGCAAT
>DATCCP010000373.1:0-6575 GCA_036511215.1 Candidatus Krumholzibacteriaceae bacterium | reverse complement strand
CGAGCGAATCGAGCAGACCATTTTGCTTATTCGAGGCGAGAAGGTCATCCTGGACGCTGACCTGGCTTCTCTTTACGGCGTTCAGACAAGACAGCTCAATCAACAAGTCAGACGAAACCGGGATAGATTTCCAGAAGATTTCGTGTTCCAGTTGACCACCCAGGAGAAAGTCGAGGTTATCACAAATTGTGATAACCTTTCTAAGCTTCGATACTACAGGGGACTACCCTTCGCCGTCACCGAGCATGGCGCCATCATGGCCGCATCGGTGCTCAACACCCCCCGCGCTAGATCTGGAAGAGGTACTGCAGCTTCATGAAGAACTGCCGGTCGGCAAGCGTCCAGCCCTGGGGACCATCCTCCGTCGGGTCGAAGTCCTGGTAGTTGTGCGTGGAGCCCACGTAGAACATCGTGAGCGAGTTGATCCGGTACGTGACGAGCGGATCGAAGTCCCACGTTCTCCAGCGGTCGTTGTACTGCGACACGAATCGCATCGAGAGCTCGCGCGAGACCTGGAGCGACAGCCGCGACCAGAACACCGACTGCGAGAAGAGCCGCTCGCCGGAGTTCACGTCGTCCGAGCGGGTGTAGTTGTAGGTCGCGGAGAGGAGCAGGCGGTCGACCGGCTTGATGTTCGCCGTAAGGCCGTAGTCGAGCTGCTTCCCCATGACGAGCTCGTGGCGCGCGATGCGATGTCCGTAGTTGACGTTCCCGCTGAGGCCCAGGGCGCCGCTCGGCCTCGTGTTGAAACAGGCGTGCGCCGCCCAGATGCCGTTGAACTTGACTCCGTGAAAGAGCTCGTCGCTCGCCATGTACATGAAGTGCGTGCCCGTCTGTGCGGCGCGTGATTTCACCTCGAGATTGAGGTCCACCCACTCGTCCTTCTTCACGCCGTCAAAGTTCCACTTCCGGTCCGCCTCGCCGCTCGCGGTGATGTAATCGAGAAACGGGCTCTTGTCGTAGTGCTTGGTATAGCTCGCCTCCAGCGAACCTACGCGCTGGTCGTTCTGCGGCTCGAATCCGTTATCGGCGCGGAAGGTCGGGCTGAGCTCGTAGTAGTGTCCGGATACCCCATAATTGCTCGTGTTCCGGTTGAGGCCGACTATGAACGCGTGCCCCCAGTAGCTCTCGCCGTCGAGCCCGGCCGTGTATTTACCGTCGTCGAAACGGCTCACGTTGAACGAGCTGTCCGGCACGAGGGCGAGATTGTTGACCTCCATCGTATGCGTCGCGAGAACCTGGAACCGGAACGAGTTGCTCTTCGAGAGACGGATCTGCCCGTCGAGCCCGGCCAGGGTCCCCGAGCCGCCGTCGTCGAAGCGCCGGTCGGTCGCGACGAGGCCGAGATGCGATTGGTTGCCAAGGTCGCGCTTGAAACGCAGGACGTTCGAGAAGCTCTTCCCGTTCTCGACGAACTCGCTTCGCTCCTCGAAGGGGAGAATGATAACCGAATGCTCGTCGCGCCCCGAGAGGAACGCGAGGCTGTTCGATCCCTTGCGCCAGGTCATCTTGCCGGCGACGAGCGGATCGTTTATCGATCTCGTATAGATAGGGGTGAAGTACGTGTTGAAGAGATCGCTCCCCTCCTGGAAGAACGGACGCTTCTCCGGGTAGAAGAGGGCGAAGGTGGAGTTCACGTCGATCTGCGCAACGTCCGACTCGACCTGGCTGAAATCCGGATTGACGGTCGCCTCGGCCTTGAGCTCCGACGAGACGTCGTAGGCGACGCCGAGCCCGAAGTCCCCCTTGACGTCGCCGTTTTCCAGACTCCCGCCGTCGCCGAGAGAGCCGGACTCGTGCGCGACGACCGCCGGCAGGAGCTCGAAGCCCTTGCTCGGCTTGATACCGGTTATGCCGGTGACGGTTCCCCACTGGCAGGGCCAGCAATCTTCGTTGCGGTCGTACGCCGCCCATGAGTATTGGTATTGCGACTCGCGCGGCCGGTTGCGCCAGAAGTCGACGCGCCAGGTCTGCTCGGGCCTGTTCGGGAACCGCAGGCTCGAGAAGGGCACCGCGAGCTCCGCCACCCAACCCTGATCGGTGATCCGGCTCGCCGACTGATAGATCATGTCGTATGTCTCGTCCTCGCCGTAGGCCGGCGAGAAGAGGAGGTCCCCGGGAATCCCGTAGGGGTTGACGGCGATCTCGTAGGCGTGCGTCGCTTCGCCGTACGTATCGAGGCACAGGAAGACGATGTCGTCACTGAAGATCTTGTCCCTCTCGCAGAAGGAGGCCCGCACCTCCCCCGGCTTGTCGTGGCAAACAAAGCCGACGTAGAGGTATTTGTCGTCGTATGTGATGAAGGCCTCCGTGTCGACGGCCGGTTTGGTCTGGTTGCCGGGGTTGTGCTCGAAGAAGTGCGAGGCACTTGCGGCCCCCCGCCAGCCGGGGTCGCCGAGGTCCCCGTCTATCTTTATCGGACCCGCGGCCCGGGAGATCTTGAGCTCCGGATGATAGACCGGCGCGTAGCTCTCATCGGCGGCAGCCGCGGAACCAATTGTACACATGGCAATTAACGCAACGGAACATCCCCAGATCGGCCACCGGCGCTTTCGCTCTCTTCGCACTGTATCCGTCCTTCGACTACGGTCCATGGTGAAGCGGGGTCATTTCATTATACGGGACGCGGCGGGATTGGTTCCGCGGGACGGGGAAATATAGCGCCCGGCGCCGATAGATGCGAGGATTCGCGTCTCCCGCAAATAAAAATCGTTTGCATTGAGGGCAGTTCTCTGCTCTCATCGTGCCGAATAGCCCGACATTTTCATTCAACCGAAAAGGAGGGGGAGATGAGCAAGATCGCCGTTCTCGTCGCGCTCGCTGCTCTCCTCGTCCCGCTGTATGCCTGGGCGGGTGACGATGCGGCGAAGCCCGCGCCTCCCCTCACGGAGGCGAACGCGCTCTGGCTCGGGCCGGTAAAGCTCGGGGTTCTCCCGCCCGTGCCGGTGCCGCCCGGCAACCCGCAGACGCAGCGGAAGATTCTTCTCGGCAAGCAGCTCTACTTCGACACGCGGCTGTCGAAGGACAATACGATCAGCTGCGCGACCTGCCACAGCCCGAAGATGGGATGGTCGGACGCGGGGCCGACAAGCAAGGGCATCGCCGGGCAGCGCGGCGGCCGCAGGTCGCCTCCGGTCTCCAACTCCGCCTACAATCCGCTCCAGTTCTGGGACGGCCGCGCGGCAAGTCTCGAGGAACAGTCCAAAGGGCCGATCCAGAACCCGGTCGAGATGGGGAACACGCACGCGGTCATGATCCGCACCGTCGGGGACATCCCCGGATACGTCGAGGAGTTCAAGGTGGTGTTCGGGACGGGACCGATCACGATCGATCAGGTGGCCGATGCGATCGCCGCGTTCGAGCGGACGATCGTGACGACCGATTCGCCCTTCGACCGCTTCGCGAGGGCGGACGAAGCGGCGCTCACCTGCCTCGAGAAGAAGGGCCTCGAGATCTTCAACGGCAAGGGGCACTGCACGTGCTGCCACTGGGGTCCGAACTTCTCGGATGGCCGCTTCCACAACCTCGGGGTGCCTCCGACCGATCCCGCCAAGCCCGACTACGGCCGCAGCGAGATCACGAAGAACCCCGCGGACAAGGGCGCCTTCAAGACGCCGACGATGCGGGACGTGGGCTTGCGCGCTCCCTACCTCCATACGGGAGGGGAGAAGAAGCTCGAGGACGTGATCGTTTTCTACAACAAGGGAGCCGGCCTCAAGGACAAGAACCTCGACCGCATGATGGTGCCGCTCGGGCTCTCGACGGGGGAGATCGACGCGCTCGTCGCGTTCCTCAAGCGCGCGATGACGAGTCTCAACACGGAAGTCGCGGGCGTCGATTCCATTCCGGCGTCCCAGATGCCGCAGTAAGGAGGCGATGAACATGAAAAAGATATCGATCGTTCTTCTCGTTCTCATCGCCCTCCCGCTCGTCGTGCCGACGCCGGGACAGGCGATACCCGCATTCGCCCGCAAGTACGGCTTCAACTGCATGATGTGCCACACGGCCTACCCCAAGCTCAACGACTGGGGCCAGCGCTACCGCGACAATGGCTACCAGCTCCCCGGCCAGGAGGGGAAGGAAAAGACCACGTTCGACTCGCCGACGCCCATCGCGCTGAGAACCTCGACGGGGCTCAACGGATACAGCATGAAGCCGAACAACGACGCGAGCTACCAGACGACCTCCGAGTTCGCGCTGAATGGGCTCGATCTCCTCGCGGCGGGAGTCATGCACAAGAACATCTCCGTTCTCCTCATCTACACGCCGCGGATCGACGAGCCGACGGCCGGATACATGAGCACGCAGCCCTCGCAGCCGGGAGCGCTCGAATCCGCGAGCATCATTTTCAGCAACGTCATCCCGTGCGCCCTGAACCTGCGCGTCGGACGCTTCGAGCCGGCGTACCACATTTTCAGCTCGAAGCGTTCCTACTATCTCAGGGAGGGCTACGAGGTCTATGGCTTCCCCACGCCCAGGAACGACTTTGTCTTCGACGACAACCAGATCGGGGTCGAGGCGACGGGGCATTTCAAGTGCGGCTTCAAGTACGGCGCGGGTGTCGTGAACGGGACGGGCGCCCAGCCCGACAACAACAAGTTCAAGGACCTCTACCTCGTGTTGTCGCAAACGATAGGCGCCGGTGACGGGCAGAGCGCCGGCCACCGCATCGGAGCGTTCGTCTATTATGGAAAGCAGCCGCTCGTCTCGGGCGCGGACAGCATGGCATTCGCGGCGGGCCCCTTCGCCGCCGGCGACAACAGGCCCTACTACCGCTACGGCGGCACGGCGAGCCTCAACTGGAGGACGTTCAACCTCCTCGGGATGTACATGCGCGGCACGGACGACAAGGTCCTGAACGTCTTCGACAAAACCAAGAGCTACGAGTACACCGGCGGTTTCGTCGAGCTCGATTACGCGTGCCTCTGGAACAACAGGCTCGTGGCGTCCGCGCTCTACAACTGGGTCACGCCGCCCGACTACGACAAGGAGAGCGGCAAGGTCAACGCGTACACGGGGCTCATGCGCTACTACTTCGGCGACTGGAGCGCGGTAAACGTGGCGCTCCACGGCGAGTACACGTACCGGAAACTGGAGGCGGGAGAGACCACGATGACGGAGAATATCTACTCGCTTCTCGTGGACTTCGGCTTCTAGCGCGCCCCTCCGGGGGCAGAGAGAATGATGAGACGTTGCGGCCCGCCGGCGGGCCGCAACTTTTATATAGCGCCCCTCTCGCCTCTCAAGATCTCCCGAAGACACGCGATGCCCGGGCGCTGTCGATCGCCCCTGCGAGGAATATGACGCTCAGCACGACGTGCGGCCACACACGCGCGTGGCCGATGATGGCATCGTACGCGCACACCGCGAAATAGACCGCGGCCGCCGCGTAGACGAGCGACATGAAGCGCTTCGTGTTGAGCCCCTTCATGAGGCGCGTGCGGCCGAGAGCAAGCCCGCCGAGGAGCAGGGCGACTACGATTGTCGTGGCTATCATTGACGCCTCCTACCTCGGGCAAATGATGGATGCCGCGCCGCCGTCGCACGAGCCGCAGAAAACGCCGTAGGAGCAGGCCGCGTAGAACAGAAGCGAGCCTCCCGCCTTTACCCCGCAGAGGGCAAAGCCGACCGCGAGCTGAGTCCATTTGCATTTGAGAGGACCCCGGGCCGGGGCCTGAAGCGCCTGTCCTGCGCCCGCGCCTCCCGCGGGGGCGAGGACCTGTGACAGATGCTCCCATGCCGCCGCGACGCCTTCGACGTCGCAGGCCGTGCAGTCGTAGGTCGAGCGCTTCTCAACGTCTTTCAACTGCGGATAGCGCGTATAGAGAGCGCCGACGAGCGCGTTGATCCTTTCGTAGCGCGCCTGCGCCTCATCGGCAGTGAGGCCGAGGAGCTCGTTCGCCCGCCGCGCATCCGAGCCCGCCGTCCGGATGTCCGCCGGCGTGACGTTCAAGCGAATCGCGCGCGCGGAGATCTCGTCCCTGATCGCGATGAGCTCCTGGAGCTCGCTCGCCGTGCTCAGAGCAGCCTCGAGCCGATCGGGATCATCCGAGACGGGGCTCCGCTCCCCCCCCGTGCACGAATAGAGAAGGAAAGAAAGAAACGACATCAGCACCACGACGGAAATGCCTCTCCTGAACATCCACACCATCCCCTTCCCGCTCGCGGCAGGCCGAGTGAGCCGCCGCGCCCCGAAGCAAAAAAACCCCTCGATCGACTGGATCTCGATCCGGCTGTCGCACGAACGCCCCCACCGGTTTCTCTCACCTCCATCTCCCTGCCATGTACAAGAATGATTCCATGTGGCCGGGAAAGAGAGATTTGGATCGGCCCGCGGGGGAAAGAGCACCGCGCCATCGACCCAATCGATTGCAATGTAGGAGATTATGACGGCCGTTCCCCCGTGGATGAAGCGGTGTGGGCGCCGCCTCGGGGGCAGGGAGCATGGAGCGGCAGGGCCGCGAGGCCGTTCACGCCGTTGCCGCAACTGTAAACGGTGGAAGCGAGCCGGCGGCTCTACGCCGCAAGCAGCGTGTTCGCGAGGGACTTGATCCCCGCCTCGACCTCGGGAGAGA
>DATCCP010000372.1:0-3500 GCA_036511215.1 Candidatus Krumholzibacteriaceae bacterium | reverse complement strand
TCGAATATCCCGCGAAAGTCGTCCCGCTGCATCGGGAGAAGCTTGGCGAGCGCCTTCCTCCGCCCTTCGATATCGGAAGCGAGGATCATCTCCCGAACGGCGTCGATCCGCTCTCCCTCGAAGAACATGTGCTCCGTGCGACAGAGACCGATCCCCTCGGCGCCGAACGCGACCGCTTGCGCCGCCTGGTCCGGACGGTCGGCGTTCGCGCGGACGCCGAGCCGCCGGAGGCCGTTCGCCCACGACATGAGCTCCTCGAAATCCTTGAAGAGGGTCGATTCTTTCGGGCTGAGCGTCTTGTCGATGAGCACCTCGAGCACCTCGGAGGGACGCGTCGAAATGGCGCCTTCGATCACTTCTCCCGTCATTCCGTCGATCGAGAGACTGTCCCCTTCATGCATCGTGCGCGAGCCGACCGACAGCGTCCGTTTCTTGTAGTCGATCATGAGCTCCTTCGCGCCGACGACGCATACCTTTCCCATCTGCCGCGCGACGAGCGCCGCGTGAGAGGTCGCGCCCCCCGTCGACGTGAGAATGCCCCGGGCGACGCTCATCCCTCTGATATCCTCGGGGCTCGTCTCGTTCCTCACGAGTATGACCTCGTCGCCGCGGCGTGCGCGCTCTTCGGCGTCCGCCGCGTTGAAAACGATCCTCCCCGTCGCGGCGCCCGGACCCGCGTTGATCCCCTTCACCAGCAGCTTCCCCTCCCGGATCGCCTTCGCCTTGCCGGCGGGATCGAAGACGGGGCGCAGGAACTGATTCAGCTGCTCCGGCTCGATCCGCCGGATCGCCTCCTCCTTCGTGATGAGCCTTTCCCGCACCATATCGATCGCCGTCTTGATCGCGGCGAAGCCGGTGCGCTTACCCGTGCGCGTCTGGAGAATCCAGAGCTTGCCCTTTTGAATCGTGAACTCGAGATCCTGCATGTCCGCGAAATGCTGCTCGAGCCTGCGCCGCACGTCCTCGAGCTCGCGGTAGATCGCGGGCATCTCCTCCTCGAGCGAGAGAAGCTTCGAATCCCCCTTCTGGCTCTTGTTGATCGGCTGCGGCGTGCGGATTCCCGCGACGACGTCCTCGCCCTGCGCCTTCATGAGGTACTCGCCGTAGAACAGGTTCTCGCCGGTCGCGGGGTTTCTCGTGAAGGCGACCCCCGTACCCGAATCGTCTCCGAGGTTCCCGAACACCATCGCCTGCACGTTGACGGCCGTTCCCCACGATCCGGGAATGCCGTTGAGCTTCCGGTACGTTTGCGCGCGCTCGTTGTTCCACGAGTTGAACACGGCGCCGATCGCCTTCCAGAGCTGCTCGCGGGGGTCGCGCGGAAAATCGACCCCGAGCCGCTTCTTGATCATCGCGATATAGCGGCTGATGAGATCCTTGAGATCGCCCGGGCCGAGATCGATGTCCCGCTCGACGCGCGCCTCTTTCTTCTTCGCCGAGAGGATCTCCTCGAAGGGATCGACATCGTCCTTTTTCTCCGGCTTGAGGCCGAGGACCACGTCGCCGTACATCTGCACGAAGCGCCGGTAGCAATCGAAGGCGAAGCGCTCATCAGCGCTCATCGCCGCCAGCGAGCGCACCGTGTCGTCGTTGAGACCGAGGTTCAGAACGGTATCCATCATCCCCGGCATGCTCGAGCGGGCCCCCGAACGTATGGAAAGGAGAAGCGGCGTTTTCACGTCCCCGAATCTCGCTCCCATGATCTCCTCGACGCGGCGGAGACCTTCCGCGACCTCCTCCTCGAGCCCCGCCGGGTACGCGCCGCCGTGAGTGTAGAAATACGAGCAGACCTCCGTCGAGATCGTGAATCCCGCAGGAACCGGGATGCCGAGGCTCGTCATCTCGGCGAGACCCGCCCCTTTCCCACCGAGCACCTCTTTCATGTTCCTGTTGCCGGCCGCCGCGCCGCCGCCGAAGAAGAATACGTATTTGGGCTCCACGAAGGACCTCCTATCTCTAATTATTTCAATATGTTGTGCGACAAGCACGGCGTGCCGCCGCGCGCTGTAATTGTATATCCGAACGCCCTGAAAATGGCAATGGAATTATGCTCTCTAGCGGATGTGGACGACCTTGACGGACCTCTTCAGGGTCGCGGAATCGATGCGGAGAAAATAGACGCCGCTCGCGACGCGCTCCCCCCGTTCATTGGTTCCATCCCAGGTAACGGTCAGCGACTGCTGAGCCGGCCTCCCCGCGACGAGCGTCTTGACGAGCGCTCCCGTACAGTCGTAGACCCGGACCGTCACGGGAGCGGAAGAGGAAAGCGAGAGCTGCAGCCTCGTTTCGCTCTCGAACGGGTTCGGAAAGGCGCCGGGTAAGGCGAACGAGCCGGTGTACTTCGAGGCGAGCGCCGCGTTCGGGATGCCCCATCCGTACTCGTTGTCGGGAAAAGCGCTCCTCGACGAGGTAGCGCGCAGCGCGTTCCGTACCGCGACGGGATCCCATCCGGGATGCATCTCGAGCAGGATCGCACAGGCGCCCGCGACGAGAGGCGCCGCGTACGAAGTCCCGTTGTACGCGGCGTATCCGGACGCCTCCGTGTAGGACACGCTCCGCACGTCGAGCCCCATCGCGGCGAAATCGGGTTTCGTGCGCCCGTCCGCCGTCGGGCCACGCGAGCTGAAGGACGCGATTGCGCCCCCCGCATCAACGGCTCCGATCGCGAGCACGCTGTCTCCGTCCGCGGGGGCGACGAGCCCGGCCGCTCCCTGGTTTCCCGCCGAATTGACGACGACGATGCCGTGAGAGACCGCGATTCCGGCCGCTCTCGTGCAAAGCGCCGTTCTGCCGTCGAGCTGTTCCCGCGTGTACCACTGGATGTATCCGAGAGAGCTTGAGACGACGTCGGCCCCCGCACTGTCCGCCCACTCGAGACCCGCGACCCAGTGATCCTCCTCGATCGGTATCTCCTGATTCGTTATCTCCGTCTTCGCGAGAAGATACCGTGCGCCCCACACGGGGCCGATGAGGCTGCCGCTCGCGTGGCCGGCGATGACGCCGAGAACCGTCGTTCCGTGCATATCCTGTCCCGGGGGGTCAGTCGGCTCATTCGAAACCACGGAATCCCCCTGGACAAAATCCCACTGCGCCTCGATCTCCACGTCCTGGAGCGCCTCGTGGTCGAGCTTGAACCCCGTATCGAGGATTGCGATGAGAACCGGTGAATGCCCCGCGGCGGCGCCGGAGCCGTTGTAGCCCTCCTCGAGAAGCTCGACGAGGCCGATCTGATTTAACTGATCGAAGCTCGCCCCGTAGTCCGAGGAATGCGCCGCGGGCGCCGGGGGGGCCGGGGAGGATCCGCCGCGTGGATCGGGGACCGGTACACCCGGACCGTACGAAGCGATCCGGTCGATCGATTTCACGAAGCCGCACGCGCCGAGAGCCTCTATCCCACGCGCCTCCACCTCGACGCTTACGGCGTTGAAGAACCGGGAAACGTGCCTGATCCGCGTCACGCGGCCGCGGAGAGAGTCAACGTAGCCTCGAAATACGGCTCG
>DATCCP010000371.1:0-4003 GCA_036511215.1 Candidatus Krumholzibacteriaceae bacterium | reverse complement strand
AAGAGATAGAGCCGCCGATCCAGCGTCCGGGCGACCGAGCGGCTGACGGGGAGCGGAAACGGGAGCTGAAGCTCCACGTTCGACGACAGGATGCGCTTGAACGCGAAGGTGCCGTCGTAGTAGCCGCGGAGATTCGCGTCTCCCGCCACGTGGAAGTTGTTGTACTGGTCCTTCGGGAAGGCGCCGACGCTCCTCAACCAGAAGTAGCGCTCCTTCGCGAGCGCGTTCGCGCCCGCGAGCGTGAAGCGCTCCTGGAGCGGCGGGTCGATGGCCGCGTGCCCGTAAAAGACCCTGAGATCCGGTTTCAGCGGGAAATTGAACCGGCTCGCCGCCCAGAGCCGCAGATCCAGCATGAAGTTTTCGTAGTGGAGGTCGCTCCACCAGAGCGAGCGGTCGTACGAGATCGAGAGATCCGTGGCGAAGATGTCGGTCTTGGGGCTGATCTCGAAGCCCAGGCCGCCCCAGGAATTGCGTCCCTTGTCGTACGTGAACGGGAAGACGTACGAGGTGTCCGTGAGCTCATGGTATCCCGCGCGAAACGCGAGGTGCTGCGCGAGCGGATCGAAGAGCGTCGTTCTCCGGATCTTGTCTATCTCTATGAATGCGCCCTGCCTTCCCTCGCGATAGAAGCCCTCGGCGAAAATGGTCGCGTCCTTCCCGAAGTAATCGAGCGGGCCGGTGTACGACCCGTAGGCATCCGTCTTCCGGCTCTCGAATCCGTAGAGCCCCTGCAGCGTGAATTTCCGGTAGTAGTTGTCGTAGCTCCCCCGCAGCCGGAGGCCCAGCTTCCCCCCGTCGACGTCGTTGTAGTAGCCGATCGGCAGAATCCGGTACTGGTAGGAATCGACCGGGTAGTACCCGTTGAACGGCACGTCGAACGCGATGCTGCGCCGGCGCGGCGCGAAATTGTCGAGCTGATAGATGTCGACGATCTCGTTATCGGGATCGATCGCCGCGGAGACCGGCCGTTCCTCGAACGTGAAGGTCGTATCGATGGTGCGCTGCGTGCCGTCGACGTGCTCGGTGGCCGTGTTCCCGTTCTTGAGACGAAACGCGAGCGTGAGCGGCATGATGAGCTCTCCCTTGCGCTCGATCCCGACCTCGGCCGCGTAGCCTTTTTCCGCGGGCTTCACCTTGAAGCGCGAGAGCTTGTAGTCGCAGTCCTTCGTCGTGTGGAGCCACTGCTTGAAGAAGTCGTGGAGATCCTTTCCCGAGACCTCCTCGCAGACGGAGCGGAACGCGTCCTCGTCGACGTGCCTGAATTTCCAGCGGTCGACGTACGCGAGAATGATCTTCTCGAAGGCCTCGTCGCCGACGATGTAGCGGAGCGCGCGCAGGAAGAGCGGCGCTCCGACGTACGGCATCATGCTATAGCCGTTCTTGAACTCCTGCACCGGCGTCGCGATGCGCTCGGCGTAATCATTGCGGTGGAGAACGATGACGGGCTCGGCTATCGCGTCCCACATGTGGCGCTCGCGGAACAGCGAGAACGGGAATGCGCGCGTGTCCTTCTTCCCGTAGAGGCCGTAGCGCTCGGTCGCGTTCCAGAACACGCAGTACTGCGCGAATCCCTCGTCGAGCCACGCCTCCGCGCGCTCGTCGTTCCCGAGGAGCCCGTAGAAGTACTGGTGGGCGAACTCGTGGAGCAGGATCCCCTCGTCGGCCGAGCCGTTCATGACGAGCATCGGGTATTCCATGCCGCCGTGCGTCATGCAATCGACGGCGATGACCTGCGGATACGGGTAGGGGCCCGCGATCTTCTCGAGCCACCGCATGGTCCGTATCTCCCGGACGAGCATCGAGTCGGCCCACGACCGGTTCCAGAGATTGAAGACGGCGAGGATGTGGTAGTTGTTGTAGACCGTATCCTGGACGACGAAGGTCGGGGAGGCGCACCACGCGAAGTCGTGGACGTTCTCCGCGCGGAACTCGACGGTCTTGTCGGCGCCGGACTTCGCCGGCTCGCCGCCCGTCGCGCCGCCTGTGTGGGCGCCGCCTGGATGGGCGCCTCCCGGGCGCCGCAGGGCGTTTTTCTTCCAGCCGGGATCGCCCGAGACCGGCACGCCCGTCGCCGCGACGACGTATCTCTCGGGGAGCGTGATGTGCACGTCGAACGTCCCGAACTCTCCGTAGAATTCACCCATCCGGTACTGGTCCGGGTGCCAGCCGTCCTTGTCGTACACGACCATCTTCGGATACCACTGCGCCATGTCGTACTGCTCGCCCGCGTAGCCGGCGCGGCCCACGCGCGGCGTTATCTTTTCCTTGAAGGCGAGCTCGAAGGTCGTGGTCGCGCCGGGGAGCACGGGCTTCGGAAAGCTCGCCGAGAGAATGGTGCCGTCGACCTTGAACTGCACTGGGGCGCCGTCGATTTTGAGCTCCGTAACGTCGATCCAGCCCCGCATCGATTTCGGCAGTCCCACGAAGAAGTAGAGCGTCCCCTGCATGAAGTCGCGAATGAGGGGGGATGTCTTGTCGCGGAAGGCGTTCTGGTAGAGGTGCATATAAAAGACGTCGAGCGTGTCGGACGAGTTGTTCTTGTAGAGAATCGTCTCCGTGCCGGCGCACGCATGGTCCTTCGGATCGAGCGTCACCTTTATCGTGTAATCCGCCTGCTGCTGCCAGTATTGCGCTCCCGCCGGCTGCGCCGGAGAGCCCTGGGCGGCGGCGCCGCCTGTGAGTCCGGCCAGGAACGCAAATGTGGCGATCGCGAACATCGTGAGCTCCGTCAATTTTCTATTGGTCAACATATCCACCCTTCACTTCTCCCATTCCTCAAGGTGCGCCGTGCTTCCGCAGACTCATTCTGCATGTTTGAGGGGCCAAGGGTACCACAGGGCCCCGCTTTATTCAAGCAGCCACGGTTCCGCAACACCGCAAAGGGGTTTACGCGGCCCCCGATCCGTGCTATACTGGCCACAGTTGGAATGATTCCAAGAACAAGTAATTCAATTGGGGGGATGCAACAGTTGGCAATGGATAGTCTCCGCTCTCCCCGACCATTTGTCCTTCTTGCGACAGTAGTCCTCTTTTGCGCTCCGGCTTCCGGCCGGGAACTGTCCTCGACACCCGATTTCAAGGAGAATTTCGCTTCAGGAAGAATCGACTGGGTCAATTGGGACACGGACGGGGGAAACGACAGTTACAAATCGCTCTATCGTGTCGACCGTCTGAGCCCGGGCTATCTCGTGCACGACCGCCAGTCGTACTGCTCGCAGGAGCCCCATGACTATCTGAAAGAGCAAGAACTCCAGATCATCCGCCCGGTCGGCGAACACGGTTTCTGGGATTCACTACGCAGTAACTGGGCGAGCGAGCTGCATTGGTCGCCGAGCTGCGGATGGTGCGCGGCCGACCACCACGACTGGAGATTTTCGGTCGAGCTGCAGGAGGGGGCCCTCATGGCGTCGCTGACAATGGATTTGATGGATATGGATAATGCATACATGGATCCGTATATGAGCCAGGAGCAAGAATTCATCCACGCATCCGTGCAGCTGAACGGCGCGATACAGGGCCTGGATCTCGCAACTCATGAATACGAGTACGGCCTCGTCATCTCCACCTATGCGCTCAGCACGATGCACTTCCGCGGCATCGACGACGCCCTGTACACGATGGCACAGTCGGACTTGAGAAAGG
Source organism: Candidatus Krumholzibacteriaceae bacterium (assembly GCA_036511215.1). Taxonomy (GTDB): domain Bacteria; phylum Krumholzibacteriota; class Krumholzibacteriia; order Krumholzibacteriales; family Krumholzibacteriaceae; genus SSS58A. The sequence continues at coordinate 361 of DATCCP010000371.1, read as the reverse complement.
TCTTCCGTTATGTCGTCGGCACCCTCACTGAACCCATTCAGGCGAACGAGGAATCCGCCGTTCTACTGAGGGGTTATGCAAGTTGCTGCGATGCATTCAACGCACTCAACGACCTGTCGTTCATGCAGGTTTCCAGAGAGAAAATGGAAGACCTCGCGTCGACTTTTGTTGCCTGCCAGGATTCGAACGGCGCGTTCAGCCTCGCCGATACGTTGTACCACGTGCAGAAACAGCTCAAGACCGATATCGCGTTGCTCAGGTCGTATGGCATTACGAAGAGTCCAGAATATCTTCTCGCTGTGCAAAAGAATGTGGACTGGATCATCAGGAACCGGTGGGACAAGTCAGGAAGGGGCTACGG
>DATCCP010000370.1:0-9808 GCA_036511215.1 Candidatus Krumholzibacteriaceae bacterium | reverse complement strand
GGAGAGGATCCTCTGCATGGTTTCGTCGTCGGCACCGAAATAGTCCTTGTAGGGAAGCAAATCCTCCTACCTCCGCGCAGGGGGACGGGCAAAGGTTCTGTTGCTCGTGGATTTTTGAAACGCTATAATATATTGTAATGTCCTCTTTTGGGAAGGACTTTTGTGGCGGATTTCCACGAGAACAGCTCCTTTCGCATACGCATTATCGTATCCTCGATATTTTCCATTCTCTGCGTAACGTTTCCTCCGGCAAGGGCTTCCGTCGCTTTGCCCGGCCGTTTTCAGCAGGGGGCGACGATCGTCGACAAGGTGGATGCCGCACGGCTCGAGCGAATCATACGCGGCCTCAGCGGCGCCGATTCGATTGTCCTGGACGACGGAAAGACCGAGATCCGCACGCGGTATGCGCTATCGCCGCATAAGGATCTCGGCCAGCGCTATCTGATTGATCAGGTGCGCGACGCAGGGTATGAGCCCTCGATTCAGAGGTTCGTGCTCAATATCGGCGTGCCCGATCTCACGGGAACGGCGGTCTCGCCGAGCGGCGACACGGTCTGGGTCGCCGACACGGGAGGCAAGATCTACATGACGACGGCGGCGGGAGGCTGGCCGCCGTTCGCCGAGCGGGGAGAAATCGGCAATGCCCTGTATGATCTCCAGTGCGATCGGCTCGGCAGATTGTGGGTGTCGTGCAGGCTCTCCGGTTCGGCGTACGGGGCGCTCCTTATCTCCACGGACGCCGGCGCGAGCTGGAGCCTGCGGGCTTCGGGAACGGACATTCTCACCCTCGGGTCCATCTGCTTCCAGGACGAACAATTCGGAATGGCGGGAGGCTCGGGCGGCAGCGTCATACGGACGGCGGACGCAGGCGGGACGTGGTATTCCCTCGATCCCGCCACCTTCGGCTACGAAGCGATCGACGACATCGCGGCGAGCGGGCCGCTCCATTTCTGGCTCGTCACGGACAACGGCTCCCTGTACGAGACGAGGGATCTCGGGGCGACATGGCTCAAGCGCTCTCTCATGCTCGGACGCCTCGCCGGGATCGATTTCCACGGGGAGAGCACAGGGGTCATCGTCGGAAGCCAGGAGGCGTTTTACACGAGGGACGGGGGCACCACATGGGTCGCCGTGCCTGTGGCGGCCGAGCTCAGTGCGGTCCGCATGGCCGATTCCCTGAGAATCATCGCCTCGGGGGCGGGAGGGGACATATGGGTGAGCGAGGACGGGGGCCCGACGTGGGCTCGATTCGGCACGGAATGCTCAGTGGCGGCGGACGTATGGAGCGTGGCGTCATCGGGGGACGGATGGTTCTGGCTCACCGGCAGAGATCTCTCGCGGCGTGTCGGATGGAGCGCGTCGATGAGGAGCTGCGCGTCGTACCAGTTCGCCGACACCACCTGGGGGGAGAATATTTCGTTCATCCACGAGGGCGTGAGCGAGCCGAAGCATCGGGTCCTTCTCACCGCGCATTACGATGCAACATCTGGCTCCCCGTACGATTGCGCTCCCGGGGCGGACGACAACGGGACCGGGACCGTCGCCGTCATCGAATGCGCCCGGGCGCTGCGGGACGAACGTACGGAGCGCTCGGTGGAGTTTGTGCTGTTCGACGGGGAGGAGCTCGGCCTCAAGGGGAGCCGGTACTTCGCGAGCGTTCTCGACACAGGTGTAGTCTTCGACGGCGACCTCCAGCTCGACATGATCGGCTGGGAGCCGAACGCCGTGATGTCGGCGGTCATCTGCGAACGGTCGGGGGCGGGGCCCGATTCAATTATCGGTAACGCGATCGGAGCATCCGTAGACTTGTTCGGGCTCGGGCTCGAGACGACGGTCGTCCAGGCGGAGCGGCTCTCGAGCGATCAGATTGCGTTCTGGGAGGTGGGCATCCCCGCCGCGCTCCTCATCGAGGGAAAGCGCAGCGAGCTCACGCCCTACTACCATTCGTGCTCGGACGTCGCGGACCACCTGAACTTTGCTTTTTTCGAGGTCTGCACGAAGGCTGCCCTCGGCGCGGTGGCGCGGCTCGCGGGACTCATGCCGAGCGAGATCGTTCCGAAACGCGTCGCGCTCTACCAGAACTATCCCAACCCCTTCAACGCGGTGACGACCGTGTCGTTTGCGCTTCCCGAAGCGTCGAACGTGGAGGTCGCGGTCTACGACATCTCGGGGCGCCGCGTCGCGCTCATCGAACGCGGCCGCGAGGAAGCGGGAGTGGTCAACCGGTCGTGGAACGGAAAAGACGACCGCGGGCGGCCGCTCGCGAGCGGCGTCTATTTTCTGCGCCTGAGAGCGGAGACGTCCGAGGCGGTCAGAAAGATCGTGATTCTGAGATAGCGCTCACAGAAGGTCGAGCAGGCGTTCGACCTCTTCCCCTTCATTGTAGAAATGCGGAGCGAGCCGGATCGCGCCCTGGCGCAGGCTCGCGACGACGCATGCGGCTGAGAGCTTCGTGTACAGCGCCTCCGTCCCTTCGCCGGGGTGGAGGAAGCAGAGAATCCCCGAGCGCTCCTTTTTCTCGCGGGGGCTCACGATCCGGTAGCCGCGCGACCGGATGCCTTCCTCGAGAAGGTCCGTGAGGCCGAGGATCCTCTCCTCGACGTTCGTCGTCCCGATTTCGAGAAAGCGCTCGATCGAGGCGCCGAGCCCCGCGATGCCGTAGAGGTTGAGCGAGCCCTCTTCGTATCTTCGCGCGTCCGGGAGCGGCGTGGGATCGTACTCGAGGTAGGACCGCGCGTTCTTCACGCCGAGCCAGCCCGGGTTCCAGACGTCGAGCTCGTCGAGGAGTTCCTTTCTGCAGTAGAAGAGTCCGGCTCCCGTGGGCCCGAGGAGCCATTTGTGCCCCCCCGCCGAGAGGAAGTCGATCTTCAGTGCGTGCACGTCGCACGCGAGCATTCCGAGCGACTGGATCGCGTCGACGTGGAGGTAGATGCCTCGCTCGCGGCAGAATCGCCCGAGCGCCTCGAGATCGATCCGGTAGCCGTTCGAGAACTGGACGGAGCTCACCGTCACGCACCGCGTCCGTTCCGTGCATGCGCCGGCGAGCATTTCCGCCGTGATCCTGCCGTCGCGCGGCGGCACGAGGATAACGCGCACGCCGCGTCTCTCGAGCGCGAGCCAGGGATACACGTTCGCGGGGAACTCGATCGCCGGCATGACGAGGCTGTCCCCCCGTTTCCACCGGATGCCCTGGGCGGCAATCAGCACTCCCTGCGTCGTGTTCTTGACGAACGCGATCTCCTCGCTCCGGGCGCCGATCAGCCGCGCCGCCGCCTCGCGCGCCGCCGCGACCCGGGCGAACACCTCCTCCTCGCACAGAATGCCCTTTTCGAGGAAGCCGCTGGCGACGGCATTCATGGCCGCGAGCACGCGGGTCGAAAGCGGGCTCACCGCGGCGTGGTTGAAGTAGATGTAGCGTTTGGCGGCGGGGAACTCCGCCCGGTAGCGGCTCCAGTCGATTGCATGTTCAGCTTGTTTCATATGCTCCTCTCCGAACCTGATGCTTTTCGAGACAACGCTACACGGACAGAGCGTGCGTGAACAAGCAGAAAGAGGGTCGCCCGTTTCGTGCCGTTCTGGTATGCTGGACGCCGCGGGAGGCCGCCCCGCCCAGAAGCCACGGAACCGGTCCCGGGAGGAGCCGATTGACGTTCGCCCGTAACGTGTCAATCACCGTCGCCGCGAGAATCGTGATCGTCACGGCCGGTCTCGTGGCGAGCATCATCATGGCGCGCACGCTCGGTCCCGCGGGGAAAGGGCTCTTTTCGCTCTCGATTCTCGTCTCGAGCATGGTCTTCCTGGCCCTGAACCTCGGGGTGGGCACGGCGTCCGGCTTCTTCCTCGGCCGGAAGAAGGTGTCCCTCGAAGAGCTCGCGGGCAACTGGCTGAGCCTCTCCATCGTGATCGGTCTCGGGGCGCTCGTGCTCGCGCTCTCGCTCGCTCGTGTCGTCGTACCGCGGTTCGTGCCGTCGGTGCCCCTTGGGAACGTCGTGCTCGCGCTCTTCGCCGTTCCGTTCGCCGTCCTCGTGTCCAATTTCTTGATGCTGTTCCGGGCGAACGACGACTTCCTCAGCTTCAATATCGTCGACGCCCTGCACCCCGTCGCGTTCTGCGTGCTCTTCACGGCGTGCGCGATCTTCGCGTCGTCGCGGCTGCTCCAGGCCTCCGTCGTCGCCTGGCTCGCCGCGTACGTCATCACGGGGCTCGGCGCGATACTCCTCATAACCCGGTTCGTGAGGCTCGCGTTCCGCTGGAACGGCCCTCTCGTGAGAGAGACGCTCCGCTTCGGCGTCCAGCAGAACGTCGGCAACCTGCTTGATTTTCTCAACTACCGCTTCGACATGCTTCTCGTGAACTACTTTCTCAACCCGGCATTCGTCGGTTACTATTCGATCTCGGTCGTCATCGTCGAGAAGATCTGGTACATACCGAACGTCCTTTCGGCGGTTCTCCACCCGCGCGTCGCCCACGCGGGCCAGGAGAGCGATGCGAACCGCGACACGGCGACGGTTTCGCGGATCACGGTCCTGATGGTCGGCGTCGGGTGCGTCGCGATCCTGCTCCTCGGCCGGTTTCTCGTGCGGCTCCTCTATTCGGACAGGTTTCTGCCCGCCGTGACGCCTCTCTTCCTGCTGCTACCGGGCATCTTCATGATCAGCCTGGCCAAGATACTCACGAGCGATCTCACCGCCCGGGGCTATCCGAGGGCGAGCATGTGGGCAGGACTCGCCGCGGTCGTCTCGAACGTGATTTCGAACGTCGTTCTGATCCCGCGCCTCGCGCTCAACGGCGCGGCGATCTCCTCGACCATTTCATACTCCCTCTATGCGGTGGTGATCGTGGCCTACTTCAGGCGCGTCACGGGCGTCCGTCTCGGGGCGATCCTTGTTCCGACTGCGGAAGACGTCCGGTACCTCGTGAGGACCGCCGAGCGCGAGATCTCCCGCCTCCGCCTGCGGGGGCTGAGGAAATAGAGGCGCCGGCGGAGCGCCCCCCTTCATCCTTTCCGGGCTTGCACGAAAAGATCGGAGCACGCGAGGTCGTCGTCGGAGATGCTCTTCCAGCGGGAGGACAGCTGCGATCTCTCGATTCCGTCCGATCGGTCCATCTTCTGCATGGAGACGATCGTGAAGCCGTATCTCTCCATGAGATTCACGTGCACCGAGCACGGCTGCCGGTTGATCAGGTACGCGCGTCTCCCGGCGATGATCTTCCACAGGATTTCAGGGTACGCCCGGTAGCCGTTCCATTTCTCCGTGACGCCGTGAGATGTGAAGTCGATCTGGTGGGACATCATCCCGCCGGGCTTCAGCCACAGGGAAAGCGCCCGGTAGGTGCGGTCGAGGTCGACGACGTGCTCGAGCACCGCGTGCGACAGGATGACGTCGACCGTTTCCGGCTCTATGACCCCGCCGTCGAACCAGGGGACCACGTATCGTATCGCTATCCCGTCGTGCTCTGATCCCGGGGAGAGGAGCGCGCTCCGGATCAGCGAGATTCTCTTCTCGGACAGCGACGGCTCACGGGCCCTGAACAGGCCGGCGAGCTCTTCGAATATCCTGAGATTCGAATCGGCGTCTGAGAATCTCACGACGTCGAGCGCATAGTAGCGATTGACGCCCGAGAGGAGCGCCGCGAGCCCCACCCCGATCGAATCCCCCGGACCGAGCTCGGCGAGGGTGAGCGGCATCGAGCGCATGCCCCCCGCCGAGAGTCCGTCGAAATGCTTGAGCCACACGTCGCGGCAATACGTCGCGGAGTTCGTGCCGCCCGTACGGCCCTTCGGCATGATTCTCCGCACGCCGGGAACGAAGGTCAGAAGTCCTTTTGCGACCGGTCGTATGTTCATTCGTCCGGGGTTGGTCAGCGAAGAAGTACCATCTTCCTCGTCCGGGAGAACGATCCAGCGTCGAGACGATAGAAGTAGACGCCGCTCGATACCGCCCTGCCGCTCGCGTCAGTGCCGTCCCAGGTTCTCACGTACGTTCCCGTGGGAAGCGTTCCCGCGGCGAGCACGCGCACGAGTCTCCCCGCCGCGTCGTAGATTCGCAGCGACGCGGCCGCGGGCTCCGAAAGGGCGAACTCTATCCTCGTCGTCGGATTGAACGGGTTCGGGAAATTCTGGGCGAGATACGCGACGGACGGAACGACCGCCGCGCTCGGCACGCCCGCCGTCTTGTCGCAGAGTATCCAGTGGCCGGGATCGAGCGCGACTGCGAGCGCGGAATCGGGGAGCGTGAGATGAAACTCCTCGTGAGGGTCGTTCACCCAGAGCACCGTGTTGAGCGTGCCCGCCGCGGTCGTGACGGTGAAATCGACCGGCATCGCATACGGCACCGCCTGCGTCTGGTCGACGACGATCGTGAGGTTGAAGGCGCCGCCCAGGCGATACGATTTGCTCGACCAGCGGTAGCCGAGGCGATCCGTTCGCGTGAGCCACTCGTCGAAGAACCAGGAGAGGGACGAGCCGTAGCGAGCCTCGCAGATCGCCTTGAAATCGTTCGTCTCCGCGGCCGAGAACCGGTACCGCGAATCGGCGCAGTAGTTCTTGAGGATCTGGAAGAACGCGTCGTCGCCGACGACGTGCCGCAGCATGTGGAGCACCCAGGCGGCCTTGTCGTACACGACGTCGTCGAAGTAATAGTCCGGGTCCGTATTGTTCGGGTCGCGGAGCACCGGTCCGTTCCAGCGATACGTATGGTCTTTTGACTCCATATACGACCGGAGCTTCGCCGCGCCCTGCAGGTGCTCGAACCAGAGAGCCTCGCAGTAGCTCGCGAATCCCTCGTTGAGCCATATATGCACCCAGTTCTTGCACGTGATCATGTCGCCGAACCACATGTGGGACATCTCGTGGACGAAGACCCAGTCGTAGTAGTGATCACCCCGCACGAGGGACGAACCGTAACTCGTGAGCGTCTGGTGCTCCATTCCGCCGCCGATGGGGCAGAGGGCCACGCCGTATTTCTCGCTGATGAACGGATAGAGACCGAAGGTCTGCGAGAAGAAGGCGAGCGCAGGCACCGTGATATCGAAATCGGTGCGCGCCTTCGCCTCGAGCGCCGGATGCACGTAGTGCGTCACCGGCAGCGTGTCGCCGGGCGCGTAGACGAAATGGTCGTCGATCCGCACGTAGTACGCCGCGGTGACCGAGGCGAGGTACGTTGTCATCTGGTAAGCCTCGCGCCAGTGGTAGCGCCGGTAGGGCGCCCCCCAGCGCGTTTGGTCGCTGAAGCCGAGATACGTGCCGTTCGACGTCGCGAAGAGCGGCGTCGGCACGGAGAAATAGAGATCGAACGTGGCCTTGTCGTCGGGATAATCCTTGCACGGCCACCACGATCTCGCGGACCACGGTTCGCTCAGGGAATAGATGAGGGGGTACCCGGAGGCGGAGGAGAAAAAGAGCCCCGGATCGGTCGAAAGAGACGGGCTCCCGTTGTAGAGTATTTCGATTTCCACCGAATCGGCCGGAGAGACGGCCGCGGGAAAATCGATCGTGACGAGGCCCGACGAGCGGGACCACATAAGCGTGTCGCCCGGCGCCTTCCTCACGCCCGAGATCGTGAGCACGTTGTCCGCGTCGAGCTCGATATGGTTGAGCGGCCCCGCGAGCGGCCTGATCCGGACCTTGACGCTTCCCTCGATGTATCTCGTCGACGGGTTGATGGCGACGTCGATCGTGTAGTGGAGAACGTTGTAGAGGAGCTCATTCGGGGTCGGCTGCGGCGCCAGGTACTGCGCGAGCGCCGAAGTGCGCCGCGCCTTCGCCATTTCCATTTTCCTGAGGATGTCCCCGTGGATCTGCTCGAACGGGGATTGAGCGGCGACGCTCGCCGCGACGGCGAGAAGAGCTATCGCATACAGGAGCTTCCGCAGCATCGTGTCTCTCCTTGAAGGGGTTGTCGTTCAATTAATTATAACATCATAGGGAGACCTTTGACAAATGCTGGTTTCGGGCGCTACAATCCGGTCCATGGAGGCTCAAAGTCTGGGTAGCGCCCGAACGAAGAGCATGTGGGACTGCATACCGCTCTGGCTCGTCCCCCTCATTACTCTCGTCGTTCTCAGCATGGCGCTCTCATTCCTCGTGTACAGGCTGTCGGGGGGGAGGGAGATAGCCGACGACGTGAGGGTTCTGGTCCGGTTCGCGCGGGAGCCGTTCGTCCTTTGGGGAAATTACGGGGCCGCCGGCCTGAGCGGCACGTGGGGATCGTTTCCGCCGCTCCTGCCGCTCGTGTTCGGCGCGCTCGTGCGTCCCTGGCTCATGGGCGTTCCCGATTTCTGGGGATTCCGTCTCGGCATCCTCACGTGGAGCGCCGTCGTTCTCTTTGCCCTCTATTTCGTCCTGAGGCGCGAGAAGGGTGTCTCGCGGGGGCGGAAGCACTTCGTTCTCATTGTCTTTGCCCTTTTGCCCTCGGTGCTCGGCGCGATCTCCTGGATACCGCAGGAAGAGATCTACGTTTCTCTCTATTGCCTCGCGCTGTACGCCGCCGCCGCAAAAGGCAGATGGACACTCGTCTTCGCGCTCCTCGTGCTCTCGACGTTCGCGGGGAAATACTTCCTGCTCGTTCTCGCCGTGCCGCTCGCGTTGCAGTCGCGCTCGTGCGTCAGGAACCTCGCGCTATGGGGCGGCACGAGCCTCGTACTCTTGGCGGCGTACGTGTCGTACCACAAGGTTATTCACGGGCTCACGCCGATTCTCAGCCATACAATCGAGCCGGGCTGGGCCGTCTCGATCTGGGCCCTGATCTGGAATCTCGGGTTCACGAGCGATCCGAGAACGATAGAGGTGCTCTCCCTCGGTTCCATCGCGGTCGCGGTATTCGCTTTCTGCATCGCGGGCCGGCGGAGCCGGATTCCACTCGTCTTCCTCATGGCGGGCACGCTCTACATCACGCTCGTCGGGCTCTCGATCGCGACTCCCGCGTACGTGCTCTGGAACGTTCCCCTCGTGCTCGTCTGTATCAGTCTCATGCGCGTCCGCCGGCACATCGTCTGGGCCGTCGCCTTTCTCTTTCTCTGGGGCGTCGGGGAATGGGGTGCGAACTTCTTCAGGGGCATCAAGCTCGCGCTCGATACGACGCGTCCCGAGGGCAAGGCCGCGCTCGCGAGACTCGCGGAACGTTTCCTCGGTCGAGACTTTCCGTACCACGCCTTCCAGATCGTGTGCATCGCGCTCGTGGTCGCGAGCGGGCTCGTGCAGCTCCGCGTTCTCTGGGCGGCCGGCAGGGATCGACGCATCAGCGAACCCGGCGGCTAGTCTCTGTTGAGATAGCTCTGACCGCGTCGCAGGCGCGCGATGCCGGCGACGTACCTCGGCATGTATGCACCGAGACGGTAGATGTTTTCGATGTTCGCGAGGTAGTGGGCGGGATCGAAGTAAAGCGGGTGAAGGACCGGTACGAAGACGCCCCCCACGGCGGACGCCTTCGAGAAGCGATCGACGAGGGACGCAAGGAGCTCCCCGGTGAAATCATGCCCCGGTTTCACGTTCAGGTCGGCGAAATGCTGTCCGATCGTGAGCGCGCGCAGCGTTCCCATTCCGCTCGGAAGGTGGAGCGGGTGGAAGTAGCTGTTGCGGTATATCGTCTCGTATTTGAATCCGGCCGCCTCGATCGCGGGCCGCGTGCTCTCCGACATGTTGTAGCTCAGCTCGCCGCCGTGCATGCAGACCCCCGCTGCCTCTGCGTCCGTGATGAACTCGAGGAGCCGCTTCTCGGCCGCCGCCGCCTTGAACTCGTCTCCGAAGCGCCGGCGCGCCGTCGTCACGAACTCGCCGTGGAGGGCGATCTCGTTGTCGCCGAGCCGC
>DATCCP010000369.1:0-3696 GCA_036511215.1 Candidatus Krumholzibacteriaceae bacterium | reverse complement strand
GCGATCCTCACCCCGATGTATCTCCTGTCGCAGCGATCGGCGTTCGGATTCGCCGGCGAATTCCGCCTCGTGCGGCCCCGCCTCGGAACCTCAGCCATCGTTCTCGTCGCCGCGGCCTCCGCTATCCTTCCCATCGAGGCGTTCTCGGGCCTCTTCGAGCGGTTGTGGCCGCCGGATGCCGATTATACCAGCTTCATCCTCTCAATCAAGCCCAAAGGGCCCATGTCCTTTTTTCTCATCGCGATCGGCGTCGTTCTCGTCGCGGCGCTCTCCGAGGAGGTCCTCTTTCGCGGCTTTATCCAGAGAATCTTTCAGCGCAACATGAACGCGCCGCTCGCCATTGTGCTCGCGGGCCTGATCTTCTCCCTGAGCCACTTCAACCCGCCCGCCATCCCGGGGATCGCGGTGCTCGGCATGTTGTTCGGATACATCTTCTACCGGACCGGCAACCTCTGGCACTCGTTCGCGGCGCACGCGCTCTACAATCTCGTGACCCTCGTGAGGCTCAACGCCTCCTCCGAGCAGGAGCTCGCCGCCTCGCGGGTCACGATGCCCTCTCTCGCGTGGACACTCGTGTCGCTCGCGGTCCTCGCGTTCTGCATATGGACCCTGGCTCGCATTCCCCGGGCCGCACGGCAATAAAAAAGGGGGCTCGAAGGCCCCCCATCCGAAAGATATTTCGAATCCCTACTTGCTCGAGAACGACAGCTCTTTGCCGATACTGATCTCCCCGTTGTCGATCCGTATGTTGAAGCCGCAATCCGGATTGTTGCACACCCAGGCCTTGTAGCGGATGGGTGCCCCGTCTCTCCCATAATCCGAGAGGGGAATAAGAACTCCTTTATTGCACTTCAAGCAGCCAGTGAAGTTTTCCGGCATAGGCCCCCGCGGTTCCTCCCCTGCGAACCCGCAGTCTCACCTCCATCTCCACATAAGTCCCTACCGTAACCACTGTTCGCGCCCTTTCGAGCGTTCCCATATTCCCCGCAATCTGATATCCTGTCAAGCGAAAAAGGAGTGTCGCGATGCGTCAGAAAAAGCGCGCGTTTCTCTTTGACCGCATGCTCGGCAAGCTCTGTATCAAAATGAGAATGCTCGGCTACGACGCGATACTCAACCCCGAAGGAGAGAACGGCCGGTTCTTCCTCAACGCATCGGACGCGGGCAGAACGGCCGTCACCCGCGCGCGGAGCATGGGAGACCGTCCAGGCCAGAAGCCGGTGATCCTCCGCTCCGACGACGTCATCGAGCAGATCGTCGAGCTCTTCGCCTCGACCGGGGAGGCGCCCCACTTCGAGCCGTTCAGCCGGTGCCTCGAATGCAACGGGCTCCTCGTCGAGGAGGCGGCGGAAGCCGTCCGCGGGCGCATACCCCCCTTCGTCGAAGAAAATTTCCACCGGTTCCACCGCTGCCCCGGGTGCAGCAGAATATACTGGGAGGGAAGCCACTTCCAGGCGATGTCGGACGAGGTCAAGGCCATCGAGGCGAGACTGAAGAAGGGCTGAGCGTTACGCGATACGGAGCCTGGCCCCGCGGCGACTGATGAGTCCGTCCCGCGCGAGCCCCGGAAGGACGCGCCGTATCCGCGCGAGGGTGAGTCCCGTCGCCTCCGCGAGCTCCCTTTCGCATCTCGCGCGCTCCGCGAGCGCTCGTACGATAAGCCCGCGCGCCTGCCGGTCCGAACCTTCGAACCTTTTTTGCCTCGCGTGATGCGCACTCCGCCGCGACGGATTTGCGTGAGCGCTCTTGAGCATCACGCCGTAATCCATGAGGGCGTAGAACCATTCGCGAGGACTGTCCGCGTCGATCGTCCGTTCGACGAGCGGGAGTATCTCAGCGTCGGCGACCTTCGTCCTCCCCGGAAAGAAGTCGTGGATGAATGCGGCGCGGATGTTCGTTTCAATGAACGCGCAGGGCTCGCCGAAGGCGAAGTTCATGATCTCCGCAGCCGTCGCCGGACCGATCCCCGGGAGCGTCCGAAGCTCGCCGTAGTCGCGGGGCAGAATGCCGCCGTAGCGGGAAACGAGGATGCGGGCGGTCTCCCTGAGCTGGAGCGCCCGCCGGTTGTACCCGAGCCCGCTCCAGGCCCCGAGCACGGAGCGGAGGGGCGCACGTGCGAGAGAGTCGATATCGGGAAACCGCTCGATGAAGGGTCCGTACTTCGCGGCGACCCGCGAGACCTGCGTCTGCTGAAGCATGAGCTCCGAAACGAGAATGCGGTACGGGTCATTCGTATGTCGCCAGGGAAGGTCGTGCCGCCCGTGGGCGCGGTAATGCGCGAGAACCGCTTCCTGGAATTGTCGTACCCGGCGGACGGCGAGTGGTTTCATGGCCTCCTCAGCCGCTTCCGCACCGCCTCGCTCTCGAGCTCGCGCAGCGCGTCGGCGGCGATCCAGCGTGCGGCCTTCGAATCGCTCTTCCGGATCCGCTTCGCGGCGGCGATCGCGGCCCGATTGAGCGCCGGGCTGCGTTTCCCGATCTGGCGGAGCGCCCAGTTGACCGCTTTCTTCACGAAGTTGCGCTCGTCACCGGCCTCCCCCTCGATGAGCGGAAGATATTCCCTGAACCGGCTGTCGGGCGATTTCTTGTCGTGGACCGCGAGCGCGGCCATGAGGACGAACCCGGCGCGCTTGACGAATTCCTCCTTCCGCGCGCTCCATGCGGCGGCCTTCGCATGGGCGAACGGAGTCCTGTCGAAGAGGTTGCTGCAGACCCCGTCGCAGACGTCCCACGAATCGAAATCCCGCGCCCACCGCTCGAGCTGCGCCTCGGTGACCTCGGCCGGATCGTCGACGAGCGCGGCGAGTATCCGCGCCTCGTGGATCCCCGACGCCCAGAGCTCGAGGGCGAGCGCGTGGTCCTTGCCGATCCGCTTCGCCATCGCCCGCAGCCGCGGGATCGATACGCCGAGCGTATTCGTCGCGTTTATTCCGTAGCGCGCCATGCCGAGGACGTTTGCAGGGTTCGCCAGCGAGCGAAGCTCGTCGAGCACGCCCGCCGAGCTACTCTGCGTCTCTTGCCGTGTCCGAGCCATGCACATTTCCCTTCGCGCGGCCGCGTCAATTATCGCGATCATCTGCTGACGAATCTCTTCAGGTAGTCTCTCGCCTCGGCGACCCCGAAGAGCAGGCAGAGACCGTAGAAAATCGCGAGCCCGGCGCCGCCGCCGACGACGACGCCCGCGAGCCTGATCCAGATCGAATGCCCGAGCGGCTGGAACACAAACCGATAGAGAAGCCATCCCGAGAGCCCTCCCGCGACCGAGGCCGCGGTCAGCGTCATGAAGTATCTCGTGAGAGGCCCGAAGTCCATCCCGCCGATCTTTCGAGGAACGAGAAGAAACAGAATAACGATGTTCAGAACCGCGGCGATCGTCATGGAGAGCGGAAACGCGAGGAAGCCCATCACCCGCATCAGGACGATATTGAGAACGAGGTTCACGCCGATGGAGGCGAAGCTCGCGTACATCGGCGTCCGGGGATCCTTGAAGGCGTAGAAGACGGCCGCCGCGTTCCGGAGCCCCGACATGAAGGGAATCCCGATGACATAGAGAACGAGCGCTTTGCCGACGGCCGCCGTGTCGAGCGCCGTGAATCTCCCGTGCTGATAGATGACGCTCGTGATCGGATAGGAGAGAAAGGCGATCACGACGGACGTCGGAATCGTGAGGAAGAAGACCATCCTCAGGGAATCGGA
>DATCCP010000368.1:0-4655 GCA_036511215.1 Candidatus Krumholzibacteriaceae bacterium | reverse complement strand
ACGGCTCGTCGCGTTCGGTATCGAGCGGCTGCGCATGCAGTCGGGGGCCTTCTTCACGAGAATCCCTCTCCGGATCGGGTTCTACGAGAATCGCTGGCACGTCGAGTATCCCGAGGGCCGTCCCGTCAACTCGCGGTTCGTCACCTTCGGGACCGGCTTCAGCCTTCCGGGAGGGCCCGGCGCGATCGACCTCTCCTTCGAGATCGGTCAGATCGGCTCTATCAGCGCAAACGGGCTGGATGAGAGGGTGTTCAGATTCGCGCTCGGCCTGAGCGCCTCGGAGGCATGGTCAAAACGGAAAACCGACCAACGTTGAGGCGCCTCTCGCACGGCCGCCGGACCGTCGTTCGCTCGATCAGGATTCTCGCGGCTGTAGTTCTTCTCGCGACGGCCGGCCCCGCCCGTTCCCAGAATGAGCCTCCGAGCGCCCCCGTGCCGCTCGGAAAAGCGATCGACGGGCTCGCGCCGGCTCCCCGCATCGCGTATCTCGAGTACCTCCTCAGAACGGGGAGCAACGACCCCGAGGTCTATTTTCAGCTCGGTCTCGCCTTCTATGACGCGGAGAAGCCCGATTCGGCCCTGTCCTGCTACGCGAAGGCCGTCGCGCTCGATCCGGGCCTTTCGAAGGCCTACGTCAACATGGGAGTGATTCTCGACGACCAGCACCGCGAGCGCGAGGCGACGCAGATGTTCGAGAAGGCCGCAGACGTCAATCCGCGGGACGTTCTCGCCCATGCCCACGTCGCGTATCTCCTCTTCGACGCCGGGGAGTACGACGGCGCGTGGGAGCACCTGTCGAAGGCGCTCGCGATAGACTCGCTCGATCCGCAGCCCCACTTCTACCTCGCGATCTTCTTCTGGGAGAGCGGCATCTTCCGGGAGTCGCTCGTCGAGTTCGAGAAGGTCGTGAGCCTCGCGCCGGGGAGCTACCTCGCGAAGAAGGCCGAGGAGAACATCACGGTGCTTCAGGAGTCGTTCCGGGGTCCCGCGGGAGAGAGCCTTCCCACGCCCGGACGTTGAGCCGAAGTCCCGGCTTGACAGGGGCGAGCCGGATGCCATAGTCATTGCGGGGGATGTTCGCCGGCGCATCGGCCATACAATCTGGATACAGGGAGTCACGGTGAAGAAGGCGATCGCGCTCCTTTCCGTTTTCGCGCTCCTCGCGATAGCTGGGGGCGCAGCGAATGGACGGCAGGCAGTGTCCACCGCATCCGACTCCGCCGAGGTCAATTATCATTCGGCGATGCAGCTTCTCTCGGCCGGCAACTACGAAGACGCAATCAACCTCCTCAGGATCGCGACGAGCCTCAAGCCCGACTACCTCGATGCGTGGGCGGAGCTCGGAAGCGTGCTGACAAAGATCAAGGATTTCAGGGGAGGGATCGACGCATACGGGAAGGCGCTTGCGCTCGCGCCGGGAACCGTCTCCTACATCTCGGCGATCGCGAGCAACTATCTCTTCCTCGAGAGTTGGGACAAGGCGGAGGAGTACTACACTGAGCTCACCGACATGGATTCCCTGAGCTACGACGGGCACGTCCACCTCGGTTTCATCTCCCAGAAGAAGGACGACCCCGACCGGGCGATTGAGCACTACGAGAAGGCGCTCGCCTCGCATCCGAACGACGCCGAGACGCTCGAGAGACTCGCCTCGCTGTACGAGAGCAGGGGCAAGGACGAAAAGAGGATGGAGTACCTGCGCGAGGCGGTCGCGGCCGCGCCCGACAACTATCGGCTCAAGATGCAGCTCGGAACGGCGTACCGCCAGAAGAAGGATTTTGCGAGCGCCGCCCCTCTTTTCGAGGACCTCGTCAAGAGCTTTCCCGAAGAGCCCGCCTACCATGAGAGCCTCGGGCTCGTTCTCTCGCAAATGCCCGGCCGCAAGGCGGAGGCGCCCGCCGAGCTCGAGAAAACGCTCGAGCTCAAGGGGAGCGATCCGAATGTGAGCGGCATCCTCGCCCGCGTCTACAACGAGCTCAAGCAGTACGACGAGGCGATAGCCGCCGCGAAGACGGGTCTCGACGCGCAGGCCGGACAGGAGGCGCTCCTCTACTATGAATACGGCTTTGCGCTATCGAAGCTCAAGAGGTACGACGAGGCGATCGCCATGTTCGAGAAGGTCGTCGCGACGAAGGACGAGCGTTGGAGCGACACGGCGAACAAGGAGATCGCGCGACAGGAGAGACTCAAGAAGATTGGGGACAGCAAGAAGCAGCGATAACGGATCGTGTGATTCTGGAGTCGCCTTCCCGAAGGAGGTGCAGCCATGGTGCCAATGCCCGACGTTTCCCCGCCGGTAGCCCGCCGGGTATCAGCGTACGTCGCCGTTCTCGTTCTCGTCATTTCCTTTCTCGCCCTCGCGCCGCCGTCGCCGGTACACTCCCAGGCCGACACCACGACGAAGGCCGCCGCCGCGAGCGGGGCCGCGGCCGCGGTAGGCGCCGCGAGCGCGCTCCCGCGCATGGTGATCACGACGGAGAAGTACGGCGACATCGTCATCGAGCTCTATCCGAAGGAGGCTCCGAAGGCCGTCGCGCGCATCCTGAGTCTCGTGCGCGCCGGTTTCTACAACGGGCTCCCGTTCCACCGCGTCGAATCGTACGTCATCCAGACCGGCTTGGCCGAGAGTGCTCTCCCGCCGATCGAAGGCGAGATGTTCGGTGTGAAGCTCTCGCACGAAGACGGGATGGTCGGGATGGCGAGGCTTCCGGACGATTACGACAGCGCGAAGACGCAGTTCTACATCTGCAAGCAGCATCTCCCGGCCATGAACGGCGAGTATACGCTCTTCGGAAAGGTGATCGAGGGGCTCGACATCATTCACAAGATCAAGAAGGGCGATGTCATAAAAACGATCAAGGTCGTCGAATAGACTCGCGCGAGCGGTATTTTTGCGTCGAAAACCTGCATCCAGTGGTATATATTAGTACCGCTATGGGTGCGGAGACGAACCGAAACAGACGCGTTTATTTCGACCACAACGCGACGACCTACATGAGGCAGGAGGTCGTCGACGCCATGCTTCCGTATTTCCGGGAGCGTTTCGGCAACGCGTCGAGTCTCCATTTCTTCGGCCAGGAGAATCGCGACGCGGTCGATAGCTCGCGCGCGAGCGTGGCCGAGCTCCTGAACGCCGAGCCCGAAGAGGTGATCTTCACCTCCGGCGGCACCGAATCGGACAACCTCGCGATACGCGGCGCCGTGCGGGCGCGGCGGCGCCTCTCCCGCGCCAATCACATCATCACATCCGACATCGAGCACCCCGCCGTCCTCAAGACGTGCCAGGATCTGGAGGGGGAAGGGTACCGTGTCTCGTACATCCCGTGCGACGCGCGCGGCGTCGTCCGGCTCGATCTCCTCGAGAAGGCGCTGTCGCAGGACACGGCCCTCGTGAGCGTCATGCTCGCGAACAACGAGACCGGCGTGATCCAGCCGATCGGAGAGATCTCGGCCCTCACACGCGCGCGGGGGATAACGTTTCATACCGACGCCGTGCAGGGGGCGGGGAAGATCCCCGTCGACGTGGACGCCCTCGGCGTCGATCTTCTGTCGATATCGGCGCACAAGTTTTACGGCCCGAAGGGCATCGGCGCGCTCTACGTGAGGCGCGGCACGGCGCTCGAGGCGGTCTCTACGGGCGGGAGCCACGAGTGCGGGCTCCGGCCCGGCACGGAGAACATCCCGGGCATCGTCGGCCTCGGGGAGGCGGCGCGGCTCACACGGCGGGATCTCGCCCGCGAGATGGAGCGCATCGGCGGCCTTCGCGACAGGCTCGAGCGCGAGACGCTCGTCCGGATCGACGACGTCGTCGTCGCCGGCGCGGGGGCGCCGCGCGTCCCGAACACGAGCAGCATGGTCGTCTCGCGCGTCGAGGGGGAGGCGATCACCCTCAGGCTCAGCATGCTCGGATTCGCGATCTCGAGCGGAAGCGCCTGCTCGAGCGGCGCGAACGAACCGAGCCACGTGCTCGTCGCCCTGGGGCTCGATCCCGCGACCGCGCAGGGCGGCATCCGCGTCAGCCTCGGCATCGCCAACATGGCCGAAGAGGTCGATGCGTTCCTCGAAGCCTTTCCGCAGGTCGTCGCCCGGCTGCGGGAGCTCTCCCCCCTCAAATGAACACGGAAGGCGTTGTCGTCGGATTGAGCGGCGGCGTCGACAGCTCGTCCGCCGCATGGATGCTCCACGAGGAGGGGCACCGCGTGATCGGTGTCACGCTGCGCCTCTACTGCTACGCCCGCGCGAGCCGGTCCCCGCGTCCGTGCTGCAGCGACGAGCTCCTCCGCCGGGCGCGCCGGCTCTGCGCGAAGCTCGGCGTCGACCACCACGTTATCGACGTGGAAGACGAGTTCAGGGAGACGGTCGTGCGCGATTTTATCCGGGAGTACCGCGCCGGGAAGACCCCGAACCCGTGCATCGTGTGCAACGGGAAGGTGAAATTCCCCGCTCTCGCGCGGGTCGCCGACTGGCTCGGGTACGAGCGGATCGCGACGGGGCACTACGCGCGTCTCGTGCGGGGGGCGCACGGCGCTCCCTTGATCGCGGCGGCCCTGGATGACACGAAGGACCAGTCCTATTTTCTTTACCGCGTCCCCGTCAAGATTCTCGACCGCACGCTCTTTCCGCTCGGCGGCGCTCTGAAGGAATCGGTCAAGCGC
>DATCCP010000367.1:0-3753 GCA_036511215.1 Candidatus Krumholzibacteriaceae bacterium | reverse complement strand
GCTCCGGCTTGATGTCGTACGTCTGCGAGCGGGCCTCGATACCCGTCGTATCGACGCCTTCAAGCTGTCTCACGAACTCGATTATGCGCTCGAGCTGCCCCCGGAGCTTCTCGCGCGATTCCCCGCTCAGCTTCACGCGCGCGAGCCGTTCGAGATGTTCGAGATCCTTCTCGGTCAACGCCACGGAGCACCTCCCCGTCTCAGACCTTCAAGGGATGTAACACTACCAGCACAAAGGGGGATATGTCAACAGGCGGAGCGGAAGGCGCAGGGGAAGGTTCAGACGAACCTGAAGGGCGCGTATGCGACGAGAAATTTCTTCTCTCCGTGGCCGGGGAAATGAACCGTGACCTTCATATCTTTGCCGGAACCCTCGACCTTGCGAACCGTGCCCTCCCCGTAATTCGGATGTATAACGGTCGCACCCTTCCTGAACCGCTTGCTCAGGTAGGAGCCCTCGCCGGCGGATGTCGGCGCCTCGAGGATGTCGGATGCGTCCCCGGGCGCTTCCCTCCCGGGTTCCATCTCGTCCCCGCCGACGATCTCGAGAAGATCGGTCGGTATCTCCCCAATGAACCGCGACGGGGCGTTCCCGATCCAGCTTCCGAAGCGCATCCGGTTCGCCGCCGAGAACATGAAAAGCCGCTCTTTCGCCCGCGTGATCCCGACGTAGAAGAGCCGCCGCTCCTCCTCGAGCTCATCGACCGCCTCGAAGCTCGAGTAGTGCGGGAGAAGCCCCTCCTCGAGCCCCGTGATGATGATCGAGCGGTATTCGAGCCCTTTCGCGTTGTGGAGCGTCATGAGCGCGACGGTCTCCTCCTCCTTCATGCCGTCGATGTCGCTGATGAGAGCGATATTCTCGAGGAACGCCGCGAGCTTCGGATCGCTCGCCGTGAGCGCGAAGCGCTGGGTCTCGACGAGAAGCTCCTCGATGTTCTCGAGGCGCGTCTGCGCCGTTTTCGGATCCTCCTTGAGGTGGTCGCGGTAGTGCGTTTTCTCGATCACGGCGGCGAGCACCTCGTGCGCGGAGGCTTCCTGCGCGAGGAGCTGAAGGGACGCCATGAGATGAAAGAACTGCCCGACCTTCTCGCGCTGGGCGCGCGGAAGCTCCGCGAGAAGATCCCCCGCGCCGAGCGCAACGAGGAGGCTCCTCTCGCCGGCCGACCGCTCGAGCCTCGCGAGCGTCACGTCGCCGATGCCGCGCCGGGGCACGTTGACGACGCGCTTGAAATTCACGTTGTCGTTCGGATTGTTGACGAGCTTCAGATACCCCAGGAGGTCCCGCACCTCCCGGCGCTCGTAGAAGCGCACGCCTCCGATGATCTGGTAGGGCATGCCGCCCGTCCGGAGTGCGTTCTCGATCGCCCGCGACTGCGCGTGGGTCCGGTAGAGTATGGCGATCTCGCTCCTCCGATGGCCCGACCGCAGGAGGCCGATGATCGTCTCGCGCACCGCCGCGGCTTCCTCCTCCTCGTCCTCGACGAACGCGAGCACCCCCTTCTCACCCATCCCCTTCGAGGACCAGAGCGTCTTGCCCTTGCGTCCCTTGTTGTGCTCGATGAGGCGGTTCGCCGCCTCGAGAATCGCGTTCGTCGTGCGATAGTTCTCCTCGAGCCTGATGACGACGGTGCCCTCGTACACGCGATCGAACTGGAGAATGTTGTCGACCGTCGCGCCGCGCCACCCGTAGATCGCCTGGTCGTCGTCGCCGACGACGAAGAGGTTCTTGTGCTGCGAGGCGAGAGCGTCGATCATGAGCATCTGGATCGTGTTCGTGTCCTGGAATTCGTCGACGAGAACGTACTGGAACTGCCGCGCGTATCGCTCCTTGACCCGCGGATGCGCCGTGAACAGCTCGACGACGCGGGCGATAAGATCGTCGAAGTCGAGCGCGTTGTTCTTTCCGAGCGCCGCGGTGTACGCCTTGAAAAGCTCCGCGTGCCGCGCCTCGAACGGGTCTCCGGATCGCTCGAGAGCCTCCGCCGGCGTCACGAGGGCGCTTTTCCAGCGGGAGATGCGGTCGCGCACGACCGCAACGGGATTCTCGTCGAGACCCCAGCCCGCGCCCTTTATGACGTCCTTGATGAGACGCGCGGAGTCGTCCGCGTCGAATATGGCGAAGTTGTTTCCGAGACCGAGGTGCTTCGCCTCTCGCCGGAGGATCTTGAGCCCCGTCGCGTGAAAGGTCCCGATCCAGAACGGCAGCTCCCCTTGGCCGAGGAGCCGCTCGACGCGAGAGCGCATCTGCCCCGCCGCTTTGTTCGTGAATGTGAACGCGAGGATGCGCTCCGGCGAGACGCCTTTATCGCGGATGAGGTGCGCGATGCGCTCGGTGAGAACCCGCGTCTTCCCGCTCCCCGCGCCGGCGAGGACGAGCACGGGGCCTTCCGTCGCCAGCACCGCCTGCCTCTGTTGCGGATTGAGCTTGTCCATACCACTCCGCGCGCCTTCAAACTGCCGGGAAACTCGAGAGACCGTCTCAGAACTGGGGTCCAATGAAGAAGTGGAACATTGCGCCGCCGGTCTTGCTGAAATCGGTCGGCCAGCCGAACTGGAAGTTCAGAATCAGGTACCCGAGCCGCATGTAGGCGCCGATGCCGAAGTCGCTGTAAAAGGCGAGGTCGTTGAGGACGCGCGGCTTGAGCCAATCCGGGAGAGGCTCCACAAATCTTCCCTTCCCCCAGACCGAACCCGTATCGAAGAAAAGCGTGCCGCCGATGTTCTGGAATCCCCACCGTCCCGGCCAGCCGAATATGAGGGCGTCGATGAGCGGATACCGGTACTCGACGTTGAAGAGGAGCATCCGCGAACCGCTGAACTGGAGGTAATCGTAGCCCCGCATCGTGAGCGGACCGCCGAGGAAGAAGAACTGGGGATCTCCACCGGCGCCGTAGGCGCCGATTCCGCGCACGGCGAGGTAGTTCCGGTAGAACAGGGGCATATACTTCCGGTAATCGCCGAAGATCGTCGAGCGCGATATACTCGCCCCCGAGACGGAGAAGGCTTTCGACGCGCTCAGCATCCAGCGCGAGCCGATCACGGGACCGAACGAGGAGAAATATGCCGAATCGTGAACGATCGAGAACGTCGGCTGAAGAAGATTCCGCTTTGATTTCTGCGACTCGTAGAAGACGTAGCCCTGGGAGTCCTGCTGGTACGTCCCGAAGAACGTCCGCTCGGATACGAATCCCTCAAACTCGAGGTCCGCTCGCGTGAAGGTCGAGAACGGGTAGCTCGCCATCGCGAAGAGCCCGTAGTTGCGCTCGGTGAAGAGCTGGTAGTCGATGAACGACTCGCCGATCGAGGAAACGCGGGAATTGAGGTAGTTCTTGAACTGGAACACGCCCGCGCCGTAATCGATGCGTCTCTTGAGATACTGGTATGTGATGAGGAAATCGCTGTCCTCGATCGAACGGAAGAAATTGAACCCGACCGACAGATGATGATCTCCGAGAAGGTCGCTGAACGCGATCTGGTTGAAGAGCTGGAAGCCGAATCCGGTCGAATAGCCGACGCCCATCATGTCCCCGACGTAGTCGGGCGCGAACCTCGCATGGTAGCGCTGCACGGTGCCGATCTCCCGCTCGAGCCGCCGCCGGATCGCCTCGAGCGTATCGGGCTGGATGTCCTCTTTCGAGTCCTCGTCGACGACGACCCGCGGAAACTCGCGCTTCTCGGAGGACGGCGGTGAAAGCTCGCGCCCCGGCGGTTCGGCCCGCGCCGCTTGCGTTGCCTCGACGGTGACGCTGCCGT
>DATCCP010000366.1:0-6377 GCA_036511215.1 Candidatus Krumholzibacteriaceae bacterium | reverse complement strand
AGATCCGGTGCGCGGCGAAGGCGGCCTGCTCGAGCTTGGATTTCCCCTCGGGGATGATCTCCTTCCAGTTGCTCCTCGCCGGGTTCGCCGCGCTCACCTTGAAGATGCGGTAGTTCGGCGCGCCGTCGTCGGTCTGGATATAGAGGTCCTCGTCTCGAACCTGTCCGTAGAAGTGCGCGTCGGCTTCACCGGAGACGTCGATGAACGCGCCGTCCTTCTTCTCGAGGTCCTTGATATAGAGGGCCGTCTTGCTCGCCGTCTGCGAGGCGTGGACGACGAGGAAGCGCCCGTTCTCCGAGAGATCACAGTCGAGCCAATCCTGCATGTTGCGTCCCTCGCCGAAGACGACCGGGTCTCGTGCCGGATCGGTTCCGAGCGCGTGGAAGCGAACGCGGCTATGGAAATTCTCTTCTCCCTTCGGCACCTCCCCGGGATTCGGAAAGCGGCTGTAGTAGAAACCGCTCCCGTCGGGAAGCCACGCGACGCTGCTTCCCCTCGTGCGCGGGATCGAGTCCGGGAGATTCTCGTCGGTGTCGACCGCACGGACGTGGAGCGTACTCTGCTCGCTCCCTCCCTCGGAGAGCCCGTACGCGAGGAGCCGTCCGTCGGTCGACGGAAACCACCAGTCGACGGCGACGATTCCCTCCGCGCTGAGCCGGTTCGGATCGAGGAGGACCTTCGGCTCGCCGGCGGCCCCTTCTCGCCAGTAGAGGATCGGCTGATTCTCGCTCCCCTGCCGCTTCCCGAAGAAATACCTGCCTTCCTTCACCGTCGACACCCCGATCGTTCCGATCGAGAGGACCTCGGTGAGCCTCTTCTGGATCGCGCTCCGGAGGGGAAGACTGTCGAGAATTCGCCGCGTGAGCGCGTTCTCGGCGTCGATCCATGCCCGGACGCCGGGGTCCTCGATATTCTCCATCCAGCGGTACGGATCGGCGATCGCACGGCCGTGCAGCGTGTCGACGATCGTGACCGTCCGGGCCGGAGGGTATTGGTAGCTCGTGCCGTGTGCGTCTTTCACAGTGCCTCCAGGGTCTCCACTCGCAACAGTCATTGGCGAGGATACAATCATCAAGAGCAACGACAACGAAGAGCCGGTCAGGGTGTTCTCCCAATGCATCGCCATCTCCTTTGCGCAAAGATGCGAGCATGGTAGCGCGGCGAGCGGTGCATATCAATTCCATTTTCGAGGGGCGCCGGTGGAGATGGACGAGCGCGAATCGCCGCGGGCGCGGCGGACGAGCCGGCGATGAACGGTTGTCACCAGACACGTATTGTCCTATACTGCAGCTGCGCTTTGTGCTCACGACGCCAGAAACAGATTCCGACTCACGCCTATCCGGAGGTCAATCTTGAAGAAGATCATCCTTCTGTCGGTTGCAACGGCGATCTTGCTCACGTTGTGCTTCGATGTCGCGGCTCAAGCGCCCTCGAAGAAGAAGACGGCCGATCTCGTGAAGATGTCGAGTGATTTCCGTGTCGCGAGCAAGGAGAATCGCGAGAAGGCGCAGTCGCTGGCGGCATCGCTCGGCTGGCCCGTGAAGGGCGTGCTGTCGCGCGGGAAGACCTTCGAGCTCGAGGGTTTCGAGAACGGCCTTCCTTTTTACTTCACGACCTTCAACGTCAACTCCGCGATCACGACGAGGACCGACAGTGTGCAGCATTACATCGGGGGGGGCGGCGGCATGACGATCGGTCTCTGGGACGGAGGTGCCCCGCGGAGAACCCACCAGGAGCTCACGCCGCGAGTCGTCTGGGCGGACGTCGCGCCGGCGGTCTCCGACGACCATGCGACGCACGTATCCGGCACGATGATCGGTGCCGGCGTGATGCCCCAGGCGAAGGGAATGGCTCCCGAGGCGATGATCAGGGCCTTCGATTGGGATGACGACCTCTCCGAGATGGCGCTCGAGGCCTCCCACGGGCTCCTCGTCTCGAACCATTCGTACGGCTACATCCGCGGGTGGGTCGATCTCGGAAACTGGTACTGGTTCGGCGACTCGGCCATCAGCGAGACGAAGGATTACCTCTTCGGCTTCTATTCGGAGACGTCACGGGCCGCGGACGAGCTCCTCTATGCGGCGCCCAACTATCTTCCGATGCTCGCGGCGAGCAACGATCGCAACGACAGCGTTCCTCCCGGCACGCCGCACTATTTCTGGGACTCCCGGGTGCAGAGCTGGAGGCGGAGCATAAAGGTGAGGGACAACGACGGCGCGCCGTTCGGATACGACTGTATTCCGAACGGACCGGCCGTCGCGAAGAACACGCTCACGATAGGCGCTATCAAGCCCGTCTTCGATTACACGGGTCCGGCCTCGGTCGAGATGACGCCTTACAGCAGCTGGGGTCCGACGGACGACGGGAGAATCAAGCCCGACGTCTGCGGTGACGGATGGGACGTCTATTCGTCTATCGCCGTGTCCGATACGTCGTACGATTACTACTACGGCACGTCGATGGCCACGCCGAACGTGTGCGGCTCGCTTGCGCTTCTCCAGGATTACTACCGGGATCATCACTTCGGAATACCGATGCGAGCGGCGACGCTCAAGGCGCTCGCGATTCACACGGCGCGGGAGGCAGGTCAAGCGCCCGGCCCCGACTACAACTTCGGTTGGGGGCTTCTCGACGCGTACGCCGCGTATCGGGAGATCAAGCTCGACCTCGACGACCGGAAGGGGCTCATCGAGGAATACACGCTCAACGACGGCGTCCCGATCGAGCTCTACTACCGGTGCGACGGCACGGAGGACGAGTTCAAGGCGACCATCTGCTGGACCGACCCCCCGGGGACGCCGCCGGCGCCTGCCGTCGACCCCCCCGATCTCATGCTCGTGAACGATCTCGACCTCACGATCGACAAAGACGGCACGCTCCATCAGCCGTGGGTGCTCGATCCGGCGAACCCGGCGAGCCCCGCCTCGACTGGCAACAACTTCAGGGACAACGTCGAAGAGGTGGAGATCGTCAAACCCGGGGCGGGCATCTATGTCG
Source organism: Candidatus Krumholzibacteriaceae bacterium (assembly GCA_036511215.1). Taxonomy (GTDB): domain Bacteria; phylum Krumholzibacteriota; class Krumholzibacteriia; order Krumholzibacteriales; family Krumholzibacteriaceae; genus SSS58A. The sequence goes on along the minus strand of DATCCP010000366.1, from coordinate 3,380 downwards.
TGCGGATAGTCAACAAGGGGCTGCTCCAGGGCGGCTCGCAGGATTTTTCGATCGTCGTTTCGGGCGCCGTGCGGGCGAAGACGTGGAACGTGTACGCGAGCGGCCTCGGCGACGCCCCGACGATCGCGGCGGCGATCGACTCCGCGGGGGACGGGGACCAGATCTTCGTATACCAGGGCTCCTACCGCGAGCATGACGTCGTAGTCGACAAGTCCGTCACGATACGAGGGGTCAAAGGGCCCGCCACGACGTTGGTGGACGCCGAGCGCCTCGGCCGCTGTTTCTTCATTCCCTCCGGCGGCGCTGTGATCCATATCGAGGACCTAACCCTCAAGAACGGGAGCGCGATGGGAGCCGGCGTCGACGGCTGCGGGGGCGCCGTGTACTGCGCCAATTCAAACGCAGCGATCGCGGGATGCGTCATCACGCAGAGCCGGGCGGTCCGGGGAGGCGGCGTCTACGCCGAGGACGGGTTCGGGGGGCTCATGTCCTGCAAGATCTTCGCGAACACGGCGGAAGAGAGCGGCGCCGGCATGTACGCACGCGAGGTCGAAGCGGGCGTCGATCACTGCGTCATCGCGCGGAACACCGCGATCGGGAGCGGCGGCGGAATCTTTTTCGACGACGCCGCTATGAACCTCGTAGACTGCACGGTCGCGTACAACGCCGCCCAGGGGCACGGGGGCGGGATGTATTTCACGGAAGACTGCGAGCTCGAGGTCGACAACACGATCATCGCGTTTTCCCTTCAGGGGGAAGGGTTGTTCCAGGAAGGCATGTCGGGCGGCGTCAACATCGCCTGCTGCGACGTGTACGACAATTCCGGCGGGAACGCCGGCGGCGCGATCTCCGAACCCGCCGGGGTCTATGGCACGATCTCGGCCGATCCGCAATTCTGCGATTTCGCGCGATTCGATTTTCGAATCGGGGACGGCTCCCCGTGCCTCCCGGGAGGGAACCCGTGCAGCGTTCTCATCGGCGCGCTCGGTTCGCATTGCCATTCGAAGACGACGTGGCGCATGCGCCCCGACGGCACGGGGGATGCCCCCACGATCCAGGCGGCCGTCGATCGCGCCTCGGCACGGGACACGATTCTGCTGGCCGCGGGCGTTTACGAGGGAGCGGGAAACCGCGACGTCGCGCCGGCGGGAAAGAACCTCGTGATCAGATCGGCACGCGGTCCCGATTCCACGTTCGTCGACTGCGGCGGCGGAAGCGGCGAGATCCACTGGGGATTCGAGTACTCGGGGGGGGAGGATTCGACGTCCGTCCTCGAGGGGCTTACGATACGGCACGCATCCTTGACGGGGGTTCGCTGCATGAGCTCGGGTCCCGTCATCCGCGGCTGCGTCGTCGAAGGCTGCACGGCGGCGAGCGGGGCGCGGGGCGGCGGCTTCTATCTCGACAAGTCCTCCGCGAAGATACTCCGATGCACGATCACCGCCAATACGGTCGACACCAACGGCGGCGGCATCTTCTGCAACGGATCGAAGGCGCGCATCGTGGGCTGCACCGTCACGGACAACGTCGCGGCCCAGTCGGGAGGCGGCATCTCCGTCCAGACCTCGTCGAACGTCGATATCATCGACTGCACGGTGGCGGCGAATCTCGCGAGCGCCGCGTCGGGGGGCGGGATCTACATCATATCGGCCAAGGCGAGGATCGACTCGTGCACCGTCTACTCCAACACGGGCTCATTCGGCGGGGGCCTCTTCAACGGGACGAACGCCACATGCAGCCTCAAGCACTCCACGCTGAGCTCGAACACCGCACGGACGGGCGGCGGCGGCGCCTACAGCGCGTCGAACCTGACGATGGAAAATTGCACGATCGTCGGAAACTCGGCCGCGAGCTACGGCGCCGGGATCGAGAGCTTCTACGGAGACAGGAACCCCATGAGCCGCACGATCGTCGCGTTCAATCTCGTGAAGGAGGGCATCTACACGGGCAGCAATACGCAGTCGCTCTCGTGCAGCGACGTCTTCGGGAACACGGGGGGCAACTACGGCGGGTCGACGGCGGATCAGACGGGCAAGAACAACAACATTTCGGTCAATCCCTCGTTCTGCGATCTCGGCGCTTTTGATCTCCATCTGTATGACACGTCACCGTGTGCTCCCGCGACGAGCCCGTGCGGGCAGCTCATCGGGGCCTCTCCGGTCAACTGCCGCATTGCGCCGAATCTTGTGATAACGGCGGTGGAGTTCAGCCGGTTCGTTGCGCCCGCGCACCGCGCCGTGTCCGCGACGGTCACCGTGAAGAACACGGGAGTCGCGGCGGCGGACAGCTTCTTCATCGACTTCTACGAGAACCGCTCCGCGGCGCCAGGCCCCGGGGACGTCGGCGACCGCCGGCGCCTCGTTCATTCGCTCGCGGTCGGCGATACCGTCATGTGGACGATTGCAGCGGTCACGAGCGACACGATCGGCGAGTGGCACAGCTACGTCGCAGTCGACGTGAACGGGTGGGTCGTCGAGCAGGACGAATCGGACAACGTGAACGGTCCGAACACGGTCAGCTGGATCGCGCCGCGCGAGCCGGGGTGGCCCGTTGCGACGGGCAAGGCGTGTCATACGTCGCCGCTCCTCGTCAATCTCGGCGGCGCCCCTGGCACGCTCGACGTGGTCGTCGGCTGCGACGACGGAAAGCTCTACGCGTGGAGCGCATCCGGAGCGCCCCTCCCCGGATGGCCTGTCGATGTCGGCGGCGCGGTCCGCTCGTCGCCCGCGGCGGGGGACATAACGGGGGATTCGGAGAAGGAGATCGTCGTCGGCTGCAGCAACGGCTTGATCGTGGCCTACTCGAGCGCCGGGGCGAAGCTCTGGGAGTACCCGGTGGCCGCCGATGTCGAGTCGACGCCCGCGCTCGTCGATCTCGACGGCGACGGGAAGCTCGAGATCATCTGCGGATCGTCGGATTGGCCCGCGGGTCTCTATGTCCTCAAGGGGAACGGGACCCCGTATTCAGGCTTCCGGTCGCCCAATCCGGGCGCCGCGAGGATGAGCTCCGCGGCGGTCGCCGACGCTGACAATGACGGCAAGGCGGAGATCGCGCTGATCGTTGTTGGCTCCGGTTTTCCAATTCGTGGGAAGGCCGCGCCCGGAGCCGAAATTTCGCTCGTGTACCTCCTCAAGGATGACGGCAGCACGTGCTCCGGCTGGCCCGTGGAGGTCGATACTGTTCTCTCCGCCGATCCGGTCATCGGCGACGTCTCGGGGGACCACGCGCACCTCGAGATCGTCGCCGCGGGCGAGAACGGCATGGTCTACGCGTGGGACGCGAGCGGCACCCCGTGCTTCCCGCCGCGCCGCGTGCCGGGCATGATCGAGTCTTCACCTGCGCTCGCGAACTTCGACCGCGACGGCTATCTCGATATCGCG
>DATCCP010000365.1:0-3207 GCA_036511215.1 Candidatus Krumholzibacteriaceae bacterium | reverse complement strand
GTCGAGAGCGTGTCCGGCACGAGAAGAACGAGCTGCGTCTGCGGGTGATTCTGGCGCCATGAACGGAGCGCCGCAAGCTCTGGATCGACGTCACTCGCGTGGGCACCGTCGGGCATCGAAACGAGAAGGAGTTGATACTCTCGTTTATGCTTCGCCCCGGTGAAATCGGCGATCGACGCGAATGCCTTCACGTTCCACCCGCACCCCTCGCACAGCTTCGCGAGGACGTCGCGCGAATCGGCTTCCGCTTCGATGATGCTCACATAGAGGTTGGACATCGCTTGGTTCCCTGCATGCCGGTCAATTGTCTGCCTTCACGTGTATGGCTATCCTCTGGAAATCGAGCAAGATGCGTGCCCCCCGCGTGAGCAATTGAAAGAAGTCGCGTAATCTAGTATCTTTGAAACGTTCACGCGATTCGGCTTCGACGGGCCCTCTTGCAAAGGTCGTCTGAAACATGAATAAGGCTCAGTTCCGCACGTGCATATTCCTTATCGGGCTTCTCGCCGCGCTCGAGGGCTGCGGCAACGACACGAACAAGATTATCATGACGCCTCCGGATCTCTCGACGCTCTCGCCGGCCGCGGCAGCGTACGGCGATACGATCGTCGTCACGGGCTCCGGCTTCGGTGCGGACCCATCCGCGGCTCGCATCGTTATCTCTCCCGGCAGGTTCTCGGACCCGGTCGCGCGGCGAGTCGTCGTCCCCTTCGGAGGGTCGCGCACGACGCTTCGCGCGATCGTTCCCGACGGCGCCTTTGCGGGGAGCGTACGTGTCGAGCAGGCGGATCCGCTCGGGGGCGCGTTCGGGTTCGGCGTTCAGCCGCCGGCGATAGCCTCGAACACGCTGCCGTTCAGCGCCCGGCTTGGGGCAGGAAATGTCGGCAAATCGTTCTTCTCGGGATCGAGCTATGACTTCTCGATCACCGCGGGAGCATCGAGCGAGGATTATCTGGTCGTCCTCTTCAGCAGCGCGGCGGCTCCCGACAACACGTGGACCTATCTCTATGACGTCACCGCGCAGGCCGCGACGGCGCTCGCGGGCGGATCGTCCGCGGCCGCGTCGGGCTCGCCGCGGGGCGCAAGCGGCGCGAACCGCCCCAGCGCGCGTGGGGCCGCGGCCTTGAACGACCTGGGACTCGGGCAGCGGGAATTCAAGCGACATGTGAACGAAGAGATAGCGGGTCTCCTCGCAAAATCCGGAGGCGCGCACGGGGCGTCCCCAGAGGTCCGCGCGTTTCGTTCGTCCATCTCGGGCCCCGGCGCAGCGCCTCAGGCGGTGCAATTCAAGGTGCTCGTCGATCCGAATCAGAGTGTCCTCGATCCCGCCAACTTCACGACGGTTCAGGCGAATCTCAAGTACACCGGCGACCATACGCTGCTCTACGTCGACGCGGAGACGCCACCCGAATTCCTCACCGATGCCGAGGCCGAAGATCTCGGTCAGGCGTTCGACGCGAGCATCTATGGAACCGATCGAGACGATTTTGGTAGCGAATCGGACATCAATCACGACGGCAAGGTCGCGATTCTCATGAGCCCGACCATCAACCGCATGACGCCGCCCGGAGCGGCCGGGTCGCAGGGTTTCATCGCGGGGTATTTCCTGGCGAACGATCTCCTGCCCCAACTCCTCGACAGCCGGATTACGAATGGAATGGAGATCTTCTACACGATGGTCCCCGATCCATCCAGCCTGTACGGCAACCTCTTTCCGAAGGACAAGACGCTCCCCGTCATCGAGGGCGTGCTCTCGCATGAGTTCCTCCACATGATCCTCTTCAACTACCGCGTGCTCATCTACGGTCACGGCTATCTCGCCGATTACATGGAGCAGCTTTGGCTCGACGAAGGGCTCGCGCACATCGCCGAGGATCTCAACGGCTACAAATCGAGCAACATCGCGCGGGCCAATTTGTTTCTCGAGGATCCGGGGGACGTGACGCTCATCTATGGTGGGGATGCTCTCGAAGAGCGTGGCGCCTCTTTTCTGTTCCTGCGCCTCCTCGGGGACCGCTTCGGGACGAGCGTCTACAAGAGGCTCGTGCAGTCGAAGCACGCGGGCGTGGCGAACGTCGAGGCCGCGACCGGTGCCTTGTTCAACGAGCTCTTCGCGGACTGGGACGCGGCCTGCTATCTCAGCGGCAGAGGCATCACGGCTGATGAGCGCTTCAACTACTCTTCGATCGATCTTCAGGGAGATTTCAAGCCGCTCTACACTATCACGGGAAACGTCTCGGGCCTGGCGACCGAGGGTTCAGTCAAGTCGATGGCCCCCGAGTACATAATGTACACGGTCCCGGCGGGAGGAACCGTCGATTTCACGATCGGGAGCGCCCAGTCGGGGAGGCTGAATGCGACCGTCATCCGCGTCCGTTAGGTGCGCGCTCTCCGTCGCGCTCCTCGCGCTCGTCTCCTGCGCGCATCCGAAGGTTGTCTCCGTTCAGGAGCCGCTCGTCACGCTCCAGGGAGTGGTGGCGCTCGCGAGCGCAAGTCCCCTCGAGACGACGATCGTGCTCACCGACGTGGGCGGACGCGTCTGCACGTTGACGAGCCCCTCGCTCGAGTACGAGCTCAGAAGCCTCGCGGGGCAGGGAGTGCGGGTGACGGGGAGGCTTCTCGGAAAGACGGCGAATGGTCCCGAGTTTCTCGTCGAGGGCTACGAGATGATGCCCGTGAAGGGAGAGCGGCCGGTCATCGGCGTGCTGGCGCCGAGCGGCGGCGGTTTGATCCTCACCGGGACGCGGTCCGGCGCCGCGTACCGGCTCGCCGGTCCGCTCGCCGAGGCGCTCCGCGGGTACTCGGGATTCAAGGTGTGGATCAGTGGCCGGGCAACGCCCGCCGGCGCGGGGGGCGGGGGGGAGACGACGCTGACGGTCGAAAGCTACGGCATTCTCGTTCCCGCGGCGGGGGCTATGGACCGCACGCCTTGAGGCGTTCCTCGAGGTTTACGTACGCGATGAAGTGCGCTCGTTCGAGCTGCCGGAAGAAAACTCCGAGCCTCTCGTAGCGCGGCTCGATCCGCTCCTGGAACTTCTCTTTCGCGAGCTCCGCGATCTCCCCGACCGTTCGCTTTCCGTCGCAGAGGAGCCAGACCTCGCTTCCGATGTCGTCGAGCTTTATCTTGATGTACGGGCTCTTATTGCGCGGCTCGAACAGTCGCTTCACGAGGCGGTTCCTGAACCGTGGCATGAGGACGGTGATGAT
>DATCCP010000364.1:0-4504 GCA_036511215.1 Candidatus Krumholzibacteriaceae bacterium | reverse complement strand
GGATCGTCCTTCGCGGCGAGGAGATCCCGAAAGATCGTCTCCGCCTCGCCATACTTCCGGGTCCTGTCGAGGGCCTCGGCAAGGTCGGTCCGGATCTCCCGGTTCCCGGGCTCCGCCCGTGAGGCCTTCTCGAAAACGGCTGCGGCCTCGGCCGACCTCCCCGCATTGATGAGGAGAAGGCCGTACTGAACGAGGAACTCGACCGGCGCCTCCCCCACACCCTGGGCTTTCACGAAGAGGCTCTCCGCCTCGACGGGTTGCTCGCGCGCGATGAGCATCCCCTTGAGCCCGCTGAGGTAAGGATCGCCGGGGCTCTCCCCGAGCCCCTCATCGACGTATTGCCGTGCGAGATCGAGCTTGCCGAGCTTGACTGCCGCGACGGCGAGGTTCCGGTAGATGAGCTGGGAATAGCGTCCGCCGCAGAAACGCTTGGCCTCCATGAACTCCGTATGAGCGCGCCCCGTCTTCCCGACGCGCATGAGGTAGGTCGCGAACTGGAGGTGGTGATCGCAGCTCTCGTAATCCTGGAGGAGCGCCTCCTCGAACGCCGCGATCGCCTCCTTCTCCCTGCCGAGACCGGCAAGCGCGCGCGCCCTCTCCGCGAGCGTCCTCGCATCGCCCGCGCCGGAGGCGACGAGGCTGTCCGCGATCCTGAGGGCATCGTCGAAGTGCGCGCTCTCGATGGCCGCGTTTACCCGCCTGTCGGCGAGCGAGCGCTTGTCGGTCCATTCGCCCGGGGAACCGACATGCGACGTGGCACAGGCGGCAAGGACGAGGAGCACGAACGCACGTGCGCACAGGAGCTTTCTGGACAATGGCGTCACGGGGGGGATTGTACGAGCGCGGGGTCTTTGCGCGCTAGAGCTTTTTCCAGCCGAGCCCCTTGTAGCCGAGGATCCGGTGCCGGAGCTTCCCCAGAAAGAAGTTGAGCGGGTTGTTCCGGGGGAGAAACGGGACGACGGGCTGGCGGCGCACACCCATGCCGGAGAGTTCGAGCGCCGCGGCAGCGTTCGTGTCGTCGATTTCGTAGGCACGCGAGAAGAGAGCGCGCGCCTCTTTCCGGAGGCCCTCCTCGAGGAGAATCCGGCCATGGTTCACGAGAATGATGGGGTCCATGGGGCTGAGCTTCGCGGCCTTCCGGCAGAGCTCCTCGGCATGCGAAAGGTCGCCGAGCATTCCGACGCATAGACCGTGGTATGAGATGTATGTCGCGTTATCGGGCGAGATCCTGAGGGCATCGGCGAGCAAAGCCTCCGCTTTGTCGTAATTCCGTCGCATAATGCATGCTTCGGCCCGCCGGAAGAGATCTTGGGATTCGAAGGTTTCATCCCTCAGACCGATGGGCAAGGTCTCGCTCCGGGACTCTATTCTCCTATATTTACCCGATATTCTGACTCCCATGCACAGCCGCTCCCGTATAGAGGTATGTCGCCTGAGCCGCCTGGACTCACCCCCGGACTGCAAAAAATGTACCTTCCGGCCCTGCAGGGTATACTACTTGCATAATTCTCACGAGAGGATGTCCCGCGCCATAATTCCAAGGCGGACTTAATGTTTGACACCAAAGCTGATATGCGATATAATAGAGTCGTAAAGAAATTTAACGGCTTTGTTTCCCGAAATGATGCATCTCGGATGTGAATCAAAGGGGTGAGTTTTAGCAATGAGGCGGCTTATAATAATTCTTCTCGCTGGCGCCTTCTTTGCGTCTCTGGCGAGCAGCGTGCGGGCCGATGAGCCTTCGTCGATCCAGCTTGTCGGGAACTTCGCTGGTATAACCTGCGAACCGAACGATCCCGCAAACAACATGGAGCCCCTCGGAGACCATGTGTGGCGGATGCTCAAATTCATCGACCAGCCGGGAACACCCGATACTATCTACTTCAAGTTCACACGGGACGGCTCCTACCTTCCGAAGCATTGGGGCTGGAGCGGCGTGTGGGGTATCGCGGATTTCTCGTGGAGCCCGCCGAGCATCGCAAAAGTTCTTCCCGACAGCGGCTACTACTATTTCTATTTCAAGGACTCGGATTACACCTACTGGCTCGACCGGCCCACGGGCTCGATCCGAGGCTCCGTGACGGCCAACGGGCACACGGGCGTTCCGCCGGGCACGCGCATCACGCTCTACGACGCTGGATCCCACGTGATCGGAACATGCTGCTCATTCGCCGACTCCACGTATTGTTTCGACGCGCTCGGGGCGTCCGTGTATGAGGTTTCGGCGAACGCCCCCGGCTATCGCGACACGACGATCAACGCCATCAATCTTGGCGTCGACGAGGCGAAACAGGTGCCGATCCATCTCACGCAGAAGATCGGCGTGCTCATCGCTTCGGCCGATTGCGAGCGTGTCGACGGCGGCGTGAGGCTCACGTGGTGCACGATGGATGGCGGCGGCTTCGCGAGGTTCGACGTCTACCGCGGCTACGCGCCGCAGTTCTCGGCTTCGGAGAGACGCGACGCGAGCCCGGTCACTTCGAGCCGCGTGTACGAGTTCTTCGACCGGTGCGAAGACCCGACGAAGGCTCTCTACTACTACCTCGTCGAGCTCGGTGGAGACAACCCGACGCGCTACGGCCCGATCTACGTGCAGGGAGCATCCGCCGGCGCGGCGGCCTTGGGGCAGAACTATCCGAACCCGTTCAATCCGTCGACCACGATTCCCTATACGATCGGAGCGAGCGGCTCCGGGAAAAGCGCGACACTCTCCTTCTACGACGTCGCGGGACGGCTCGTCGACAGGTACGACATCGGCGCGAGGCAGGTCGGGAGCTACACATTCAGATGGAATCCGTCCATGAACGGCCGGGGCGATTTCCCCTCCGGCGTCTACTACTGCAGACTGCAAGTCGACAAGGAGATGTATACGCGGAAGGTGATCCTTCTCCGCTGAAGCGACCGGTGGAATGGACACGAGCTATTGAACATGCTCCGAAATGATACGTTCCTCAGAAGCCCGCGTGCGTGCCTCGCGGGCTTTCTGGTCTTCGGCGCCGCGGCGCTCGCCATGTTGAGCGCGAGCGCGCGGGGCAGCGTCGCGTTCGATTTCGAAGGCCCGGTCTTCCACGTGCCGGGCGAGATCGTCAAGGACCATTCGCTCGTTCTGGTCGACGGCACATTCTATCTCTACTTCATGTCGACGGACGAGCGGAGTTTCGCCTATGCGACATCGCAGGACCTCCGGCACTGGACGGTCCATCCGAGCATTCTCCACACCGGGCCGGCCGCATGGGACAGCCTCATGATCTGGGCGCCGGCCGTCACCTACTATCCGTACGGTCCCGGGTACTACCTCATGTACTACACCGGGGTCAACGACTCGATCGCCCAGCGCACATGCCTCGCGATGAGCCACGTGCCGTACCTGTGGGACAAGGCCTCCGAGGCTCTCTTCACCCCCTTCCACGGCGACACTCTCTGGATCAGGTGGAACGAGCACCACTGGTCGAACTACCGCGACCCCGGGTTCTTCAGGGAGAATGGAACCTGCTATCTCGTTCAGACGGCGCATACGCGCGACTGGCACGGGGCGCTCGCGCTCGCGCAATCGGACGACTACTTCACCTGGCACGACGCGGGGCCGCTCTACGTCCATTACAACTGGCACGCGTTCGAAAGCCCCTATCTCATGAAGCGAAACGGCGTCTACCACGTCTTCTTCACCGAGGAGGAGGTCGGAGGCGTCTCGCACATGTCGTCCGATTCGCTCCACTCGGGTTGGAACATCGTAAAGCGCACGATCATCGACGGCGGTCACGCGGCCGAGGTGCTCGACCTCGGCGGCGACCGCTACCTCATCTCGCGCCACACCTCGTACTCGAGCGTCGACGGCCCCGTCTCGTCGATACGGATCGACTCCCTCGTGTGGGACGGAGATGCGCCCCGCGTGAAGATGACGAATCTCCTCGACGGCTGGACCGTGCTCTGGGGGACGGCCTTCGCTCATCAGCCGGTGTTCGGCAACAATCCGCGGTACCGCGGGGACGACACGACCCTCGTCGGCTTCGAGGGCACCTGGTGGATCGGGACCTACGAGAACTTCGGCGGCCCCCTCACGGGCACCGAGCCGGGCGCCGTCCAGGGGGAGAAGGCGCGAGGCGCCATTCGGTCTCGTGACTTCACCGTCACGGGGTTCTCGATGAGGCTCCTCGTCGGGGGAGGCGCCTACCCCTACTCCTGCTACGTCGCCCTCTGCGACGCGGCGACGGGAGCGGTCCTCTGCCGCGAGACGGGGAGAAACAGGAATCTCATGGATGAGCGAATGTGGGATCTCTCCCGGTACCGGGGGAAGGCCGTGTACCTCACAATCGTCGACAACTGCGGCTCCCGGCTCGGCCATATCAATGTCGACGGAATCGAGGAGCGCATGATCCCCGTTACCCCCCCGACACCGCCTGTTGGACCGAGGTCCCACGAGCACAGCAAGCAGAAGAGACAGATCTATCCGAGCGGGCTCTCGGAGAGCCGGCTCGGCGAGGCGCCGGAAGCGCCGCGGATCGTC
>DATCCP010000363.1:0-16825 GCA_036511215.1 Candidatus Krumholzibacteriaceae bacterium | reverse complement strand
ACGTCCCGGTGCCCCAGAGAAACGACTTGATGGCCGGCGTCTCGGGCGTGCGGGGGATCGTCGGAAGCGGGATGAACCCCGAGGTCGCGGTGCGGTTCACGGCCGCATTCGCCTCCCGCATTTCCGGCGGACTCGTCGTCGTCGGACGCGATACGAGGGCTTCGGGACCGATTCTTGCCTCCGCCGTCTTTTCCGCACTCCGGTTCAAAGGGATCACCGCGGTCGATCTCGGCATCGCCTCGACGCCGACCGTCGAGATCATGGTCGAGGAGCTGGGCGCCGACGGTGGTATCATCATCACGGCGAGCCACAACGGGCCGGAATGGAACGCGCTCAAATTCCTCGATTCGCGCGGCGAGTTCCTCTCGGGTGCCGATATGGACGAGGTGTCGAAGCGCGCGCTGGGCCCAGAGCCGCTCTTCGGGAAGACGGAGATGATGGGATCCCTCGAGATGAACGCTACCGGCGACGCGGTTCATATCAAGAGAGTTCTCGAACTTGCCCGGATCGATCGCGCGATGATCGCCGAGCGAGGCTTCAGGGCGGTCGTCGACTGCGTGAACGGCGCGGGAAGCCGCATCATGCCGGCGCTCCTCAGGAACCTCGGCGTCACGGTCGTGGAGCTCTTTACGGATATAGATGCGCCATTCCCGCATGATCCCGAGCCGCGCCCGCAGAACCTCGTCGAGCTCTCGAAGGCGGTCGTGCGCGAACGGGCCGGTATCGGCTTCGCCTGCGACCCCGATGGCGACCGGCTCGTGCTCGTCGATGAAACGGGGACGGTCCTGAGCGAGGAGCTCACGCTCGCCTTGGCCGCCGATTTCGTTCTCAAGGAGGAACGGGGGCCGCTCGTCGCCAATCTCTCGACGAGCCGTCTCATCGACGACATCGGCGAGCGGCACGGGGTTAGCGTTCACCGCTCGAAGGTCGGTGAGGCGCACGTCATCGCTCTCATGAAGGAGGTTCATGCCGCGATCGGCGGCGAGGGAAACGGTGGGGTCATCTATCCGAAGCTGCACTACGGCAGGGATGCCATGACGGGCGTCGCGCTCGTGCTCCAGTCGCTCGCGGAAGAAGGCGTCTCCCTCTCGGAGAAGGTCGCCACGCTCCCGCGCTACTTCATCGTGAAAGAGAAATATCCGCTGCGCGGGGATTTCGGCCTCGTCGAGAAATCGCTCGAGAAGAAATTTTCAGGGCGAATTACGGCCATCGATGGTATGAGAATTGATATGGATCTCGGATGGGTACATCTTCGCAGGTCGAATACGGAACCTGTCGTGAGAATCATCGCCGAGGCGCGTTCACTCGAGGAGGCCCGGAACCTCGCGGCGGAGGCTGGTAAGCTGCTGTAAATGCATCTGTTGCGCGCCGCGGCCATCCGGGACCGTGCGAGACTGGCAGTTGAAATTTCACCTGAAGAGGTATTGGCATGTGCGGAATCATCGGGTATATCGGGAAATCCAATGACGTCGGCGCAATTCTCATCGAGGGCCTGAAACGTCTCGAGTACCGGGGGTATGACTCTGCCGGCATCGCCATCGTCCGCGACGGCGCCCTCGTATGGGAGAAGACGGCGGGGAAGATCCAGCAGCTCGAGGAGAAGCTCAAGGGGCGCGACATGAGCGGACACGTCGGAATCGCGCATACGCGATGGGCGACGCACGGCGAGCCGAACCGCACGAACGCCCACCCGCATTTCGACTGCGCCCAGCGCATCGCGCTCATTCACAACGGGATCATCGAGAATTACCAAACGCTCAAGCGGTCGCTCGAAGCGGAGCATCATCGCTTCGTCTCGGAGACCGACACGGAAACGCTCGTCCACCTCATCGAGAAGTACTATACGGGGCGTGATCTCGAGGTCGCCGTCCGGAAGGCGCTCGAAAAGGTCGAGGGCACCTACGGCATCCTCGTCATCTCGGCGACGGAGCCCGGGAAGATGGTCGCGGCGAGGAACGGCTCGCCGATCGTCATGGGAATCGGCGAGGATGAGTACATCGTCGCGAGCGACGTCGCCGCGATTCTCAAGCACACGCGGCAGGTGATCTACCTCGAGGACCACGAGATGATCGTCGCCACGCCCGACCATTTCACGACGATGACGATCGAGAACGAGTACGTGAGCCACGACGTGCACGAGGTCGACTGGGACCTCGATATGATCGAGAAGGGCGGGCATCCCCACTTCATGCTCAAGGAGATCTTCGAGCAGCCCGAGACGATCAAGAACGCGATGCGCGGGCGTCTGATCCCCGCGGTCGGAGACGTGCGCCTCGGGGGCCTCGACATGAACGAGGAGCAGCTGCGGAACGTGAAACGCATCCTTCTCATCGGCTGCGGCACGAGCTGGCACGCGGGGCTCATCGGTGAATACATGATCGAGGAGAAGGCGCGTATCCCGGTCGAGGTTGAGTACGCGAGCGAGTTTCGATACCGCAACCCGATCATCGAGGACGGGACGGTCGTCTTCGCGATCAGCCAGTCCGGCGAGACGGTCGATACGCTCGCGGCGCTCCGCGAGGCCGAGAAACGGGGTGCGCGGTGCATGGGGATCTGCAATGTCGTCGGCAGCACGATCGCGCGCGAATCGCACGCCGGCGTCTATATTCACGCGGGCCCCGAGATCGGCGTCGCCTCGACGAAGGCGTTCACCTCGCAGATATCGGTGCTCGCGCTTCTGGCGCTCGTGTTCGGGCGACTCAAGACGATCTCGTCGTCCGAGGGACAGAAGATCATTCAGGCGCTCGTGCAGGTGCCCGAGCAGGTGGCCGAGATTCTCAAGGCGCACGAGGAGATCCGCGCGATCGCCGAAGAGTACTATCATCACAACAATTTTCTCTACCTCGGACGCGGTCCGAACTATCCGGTCGCGCTCGAAGGCGCCCTGAAGCTCAAGGAAATATCCTACCTCCACGCGGAGGGGTATCCGGCCGCCGAGATGAAGCACGGACCGATCGCCCTCATCGACGAGAACATGCCGGTCGTTTTCATCTGCCCGCGCGACAACGCGTACCAGAAAATCGTCGGAAACATCTGCGAGGTGAAGGCCCGCAAAGGCAAGATCATCGCGATCACGAACGAAGGGAACAGCGAGGTCGTCGAGATGGCGGACCATGTGATCTACATCCCGCGGACGCTCGATTTCCTCTATCCCATTCTCGCGGTCATTCCGCTCCAGCTCCTGGCATACCACATCGCGGTCCTGCGGGGCTGCAACATCGACCAGCCGCGAAACCTCGCGAAGAGCGTCACGGTCGAATAGAGCGCCGGCGCGCATGCCGGCTGCGCACAAAGGAGGAACGGTGAGGAGGACGATCAAGACCGGGGCGGCGCCCGCCGCGGTCGGACCGTACAGCCAGGCGATCCATGCGGGGGACTATCTCTTCATTTCGGGGCAGCTCGGGATCGATCCCGAGACGAAGAAGCTCGTCGAGGGGGGCGTCTCCGCGCAGGCGCACCGGTCGCTCGCCAATATCGCCGCCGTCGTCGAGGCCGCGGGGGGCTCGATGAACGAGATCGTGAAGACGACGGTGCTGCTTCAGTCGATGGACGATTTCGCGGCCCTCAACGAAGTGTACGCGCGGTTCTTCCCGGCGGACCCTCCTGCTCGCGCGACCTACCAGGTGGCGAGACTCCCCCTCGGAGGCCTCGTCGAGATCGAGGCGATCGCGTACCTCGGCCGATGAACGCCTTTACAGATTTCCATTCGCACGGTATTATTCGAGCTGCGGGAGCGGACGGGTTCTGGTGGACCTCGAGGACTTCAAATCCTTCTGCCGGGTGCTAAAACCATCCGGGGTGGGTTCGATTCCCACACGTTCCCGCCAGAATGCCCGCGGGAGGGTGTCATGGCGATGAGCGCGCGCTGCGTCCGGTTGAGCGTCGGGATAGGATCGATCATCCCGCTCTGTGTCGGGATGCTTCTCGTTGCGCCTCCCGCGAAGGCGACCGTGCCCGCCGAGCTCATCGCGCTCACGTGCTGCTGGGGAGACTCGACCGCGACGGCCAAGACGAAGACATTCTCTCCCGATACGTCCCGCGCCGACACGCTCGGCGCGCGCGAGCAGGGGCCCGTATGGCCGAGGGACGAGCTCAAGCGCGTGCTCGGCGAGGAGACCGGGCAGGGCAAGCCCGGCGTGAAGTACACGGAGCGGAAGAACGGTCGCGTCGCGATGGCGTGCGCGCTTCTCGTTCCGGGGCTCGGTCAGATGTACAACGAAAAGCCGCTCAAGGCGGCCGTTGCGCTCGGGGCGGAGACCTTCTACCTGGGCCACGTCTTCATGAATCGCCGCTACTGGGATCGGGAAAAGAAGGTCCGCGACGTCTTTGACGTCAAGTCCAGGGATTGGCTCTTCCACGATCGATGGGTGAAGGAATACTGGGAGCGCTCCGTGGACTGGATCTGGTGGTCGGGCGCCGTGATCTTCGTGATTGTGGTCGATTCCTACGTCGATGCCCACCTCGATGACATGCGGTTCCGGATCGAGCCGCGCCCGCTGGAACGGGGCGTCGCCGTGAGTTTCGTCGTTCCTTACTGAGCTGCGTGCATCTGGCGCGGCGCGCAAAATCCCCGTTTGCGCAATTCGCGCGAAGCTGTTACTATTCATGCAACAGTCGGGTGTTCGGATTCGTATAGGCAGTAAGAGCTCGCGATGACAGGAGGTACCGATGGGTCCGGATCCAAAGGGTAAGAAAAAGAAGTCGAAGCTGCACGAATACGTCGAGATCGTGCTGACGGCCGTCATACTTGCCCTCATCGTCCGGGCTCTCATCATCCAGAGCTACCATATTCCCTCGGGGTCGATGGAAGACACGCTCCTCAAGGGAGACTTTCTCTTCGCAAACAAATTCATCTACGGGGCGAAGGTGCCGTTCGTCAACTTTCGGTTTCCGAAGGTGAGGGATCCGAAGCCCGGCGACATCGTGATCTTCAAGTTCCCCGGCGATCAGAAGACCGATTACATCAAGCGGTGCATCGCGGTCGAGGGGCAGACGGTGGAGCTCAAGGGAACGCACCTGTTCATCGACGGTGTCGAGAAGCCCGAGAGCTTCCCGAAGTACATTCACGGCGGGGGGCGCGACTTCGGTCCGTATACCGTTCCGAAAGGGCACATCCTCGTCTTCGGGGACAATCGGGACGACAGCTACGATTCGCGATTCTGGGGGCCCCTCGACAAGAATCTTCTTCGGGGAAAGGCGCTCTTTCTCTACTTCTCGATTGATTACGATAAGCACTGGATCCGCTTCTCGAGGATCGGCGACATCATTCGCTGACCCGCGCAATCTGGCTTCACCCTTGCATGCGGCATTCTTGACAATCGGTCAGGGAATCCCTACATTCTATGGGATGGTGGCAGTCGGGTCTGGAGAGTGCCAAAGATGACCGGGATGAACTTCATAACTCCTAATGAAATAAGCATATTGCGGAACGTCGTCGATCTGTTTGTGGAAACGGGGATGCCCGTCAGTTCGCGGATGATCAAGTCGCGCTACCGCCTCGCTGAGAGCACAGCGCATATCCGGAGCGTCCTGCACCGGCTGGAGGAGACGGGTTATCTCTACAAGCCGCACGTCTCTGCGGGGAGGGTTCCGAGCGATCGGGGGTATCGCCTCTACGTCGACGAGATAGAGGGCGTGAGCGCGCTCGAGAGACCGCTCGCGGAGCGCGTCCGGAGGAAGATCGGCCAGGAATGGAGCGACGTGCGGGACGTGATGGCAATAACGTCCCAGCTCCTCAGCGAGCTCACGAGCTACATGGGACTTTCGATGGGGGTCATGCGTTCGCGCAGCGTCGTCGAGAAGCTCGAGATCGTGCAGCTCGAGAGCCACGGCGGGCTCGTTGTCCTGACGCTTGTCCCGGGCAAGGCGCGGCGGGTCTACGTCGAGTTCTCCACGGCGTATCCCGCGCACGTCATCGACCGCGCCGTTCGGATGATCAACGAGCGCGTCGCTGGGTCTTCGCTCGACAGGGTCCCCGAGCGTCTCGAGGCGCTCCTGCGGGAGGCGGCGGGTATGGAGCGGGAGATCGCCGAAGCGGTCGCGCGCGAGGCCGAGTATCTTTTCGATTGGCCGTACGATTTCAAGTATTACTATCGAGGATCGGAAAAACGGATCGATAATCAGGAGTTCACCAATCCGAGGATTCTGCAGAATCTCGTCCGTGTCATGGGAGAGAGGAGCATCATGCTCAACGTGCTCAAGGGCAGGCTCCTGGGGGATGTTTCGGTTACGATCGGCACGGAGAACAGGGTGCGGGAGCTCGAGGATTTCGCGATCGTGACGCGCAGGTTCAAGACCGCGGACTGCGACGGACTCCTCGGGGTCCTCGGACCCACACGAATGGCGTACAAGCTCGTTTTCGCCCTCTTGGATAGAACCGCCGACGAGCTGTACCATGTTCACATCGCACAAGGGTGATCCACGCCGATAGGAGGAGAGCTCGTTGCACAAGGAGAAGGAATGGGACATCACCGAGAGCGAGAGCGCGCCCGGGAAGGATGGCGAGCGCAATGACACGCTTTCGGAGACCGGGGCGGGGGGAGCTTCGGGCAGCGTTCCGGCTCAGTCCGAAGGGAAGAGCGAGTCCGAGGTGATTGCTCCCGAGCCAAAGACCGCTGAATGTCCGGCAGAGACCCAGCCCCCGGCGGAGGAGCCCGATTCGGAGCCGGCGCAAAAGCGCACAAAGAGAGGCGGCCGCAAGGGGTTGCTCGATCTCATCCAGCGAAAGAACTCCATGCTGCTGGAGCTTGACAAAGAGCTCAAGAAATCGAAGCAAGACATTCAAACGAAAGATGATAGGCTGCTTCGGCTCGCGGCCGAATTTGAAAACTACAAGAAGCGGACACGACGGGAATGGGAATTGCTTCAAAAGCGGGCGAACGCCGATCTTATCAAAGAGATTATCGGGGGAATAGACAACTTTGATCGGGCATTTGCGAATGCGGGCGGGGCGGACGGTCAGCTTCAAGATGGAATCAGGCTCATTCACGTCGGCCTCATGGACACTCTCAGGAAGGCCGGGCTGATCGAGATCGAGGCGCTCAATCAGAAGTTCGATCCCCAGTACCACGAAGCGGTCGGCGAAGTAGAAAGCGAGAACAAGGAAGGACACGTCGCGCAGGTGATTCAAAGGGGCTACATTCTCAACGATCAGGTGATCAGGCCGGCGCGCGTCCTCGTGTCCAGGAAAAAGGGATAGCGGGTTCCAGGGCGATATCTCAATTGGAAAGGGATCGACAATGGGAAAGGTAATTGGAATTGATCTCGGAACAACGTACTCGTGCGTCGCCGTCATCGAAGGCAGCGAGCCCGTGATTATCCCCAACACGGACGGCGGACGGACGACGCCATCCGTCGTCGCCATTGCAAAAAACAACGAACGGCTCGTCGGCCAGCTTGCGAAACGCCAGGCGATCACCAACCCCGACAACACTATCTACTCTATCAAGCGTTTCATGGGAAGGCGGTTTTCGGAGGCAAAGAACGAGATCGAACGAGTCACATATTCGGTCAAGCAGGGCAAGAACGACGAGATTCTCATCCAGCTCAAGGACAAGAGCTTTCAACCGCCCGAGATCTCCGCGATGATTCTCAGGGCGATCAAGCAGTTTGCGGACGAGTTTCTCGGGGAAGAGGTCTCTCAGGCGGTCATCACGGTCCCTGCGTACTTCAACGACGCGCAGCGCCAGGCGACGAAGGACGCCGGCAAGATCGCCGGGCTCGAGGTGCTCCGTATCGTCAACGAGCCGACCGCCGCGGCGCTGGCCTACGGGCTCGAGAAGAAGAAGGCGGGCAAGATCGCCGTCTACGACCTCGGCGGGGGCACGTTCGATATCTCGATCCTCGAGCTCTCCGACGGCGTCTACCAGGTCAAATCGACGAGCGGCGATACCCTCCTCGGCGGTGACGACTTCGACCGTGCGATCCAGGATTGGATCGTCGGCGATTTCAAGATGTCGAACGGCGTCGATCTCTCGACCGATCGCATGGCGATGCAGCGTATCCGCGAGGCGGCCGAGAAAGCCAAGTGCGAGCTGTCGACCGTTCATGAGACGAATATAAACCTTCCGTTCCTTTTCGCGGACAAGGACGGTCCGAAGCACCTCGACATGGTTCTCACGAGGGCGACGATGGAGAAGCTCGTCCATCCGCTCGTCCAGAGGACCCTCGATCCGTGTCAGCAGGCGCTCCGCGACGCGAATCTCACGGTCAGCCAGATCGACGAGGTCATTCTCGTCGGCGGTTCGACGCGCATCCCGGCGGTCCGCAAATTCGTGAAGGATTTTTTCAAGAAAGAGCCTCACAAGGGGGTCAACCCCGATGAGGTCGTCGCGATGGGCGCCGCGATCCAGGCGGGCGTTCTCTCGGGACAGGTCGAGGAGCTCTTGCTGCTCGACGTGACCCCGCTCTCGCTCGGGATCGAGACGCTCGGAGGCCTCATGACGAAGCTCATTGATCGCAACACGGCGATCCCATGCCGGAAGGGCCAGATATTCTCGACAGCGACCGACAACCAGCCCGCCGTGAGCATTCACGTGGTCCAGGGCGAGCGCGAGATGGCCAAGGACAACAGGACGCTCGCGCGGTTCGATCTCGTCGGCATTCCGACGGCCCCGCGCGGCGTTCCGCAGATCGAGGTCAGCTTCGACATCGACGCGAACGGCATCGTCCACGTGTCCGCGAAGGATCTCGGCACGGGCAAGGAACAGAACATCCAGGTCAAGGTCTCGAGCGGCCTGAGCCAGGAGGAGATCAACCGGATGGTGCACGACGCAGAGGAGCACGCCGTGGATGACGAATCGAAGCGGGGGAGCGTCAAGATCCGCAACGAGGCCGAGGTTCTCATCTATTCGGCCGAACAGACTCTCAAGGACCATGGCGAGTCGGTCTCCGCGGAGGACCGTGAGACGATCGGGGAATCTCTCAAGGCGCTCAAGGACCTCGTCGCGGATTCGAACTCACAGGCCGACGATATCAAGCGGGCGAGCGAACGGCTCTCGATTGCCGTATATAAGATCGCAGAGCTCATGTATAATGCGAGCGCCAACAAGAATTCTGTTGGCGGGAACTAGAGAGAGCGTTTTCAGGACCTCTTTTGCCGCACACGGTGAGTCTGGGGAGGAATGGCAAAAAGGGACTACTACGAGGTTCTCGGCGTAAGTCGCACTGCGTCCGTCGATGAGATAAAGAAGGCCTACCGGAAGCTCGCGCTCAAGTATCATCCCGACCGCAACCCGGGCAACAAAGACGCCGAGGAACAATTCAAGGAAGCAACCGAAGCCTACGAAGTACTCCGCGACGCGGAAAAACGTGCGCGCTACGACGAGTTCGGGCACGGCCATGCCACCGGCGGCGGGGCCCAGGGATTCGAGGGGTTCCCGGGAGGCGGCTTCGACCTGAGCGACGCGCTGCGGGCCTTCATGCGCGATTTCGGCGGCTTCGGGCTCGACGACCTCTTCGGCTCGGCGGGGGCGGGCCGGCGAGAAGGGGTCTTGGCTGGACGGGGCAGGGACCTCCAGGTCCGATTGCGCCTCACCCTCCAGGAAATCGCGACGGGAGTCACCAAGAAGATCAAGGTTTCGAGAATGGTCCCCTGCAGCCGGTGCAGGGGGAAGGGAATCAAGGAAGGCTCATCGCGAGAGACCTGTCCGACGTGCCGGGGAACCGGCGAGCTGCGGCAGGTGTCCCGTTCGCTGTTCGGCCAGTTCGTGAACATCCAGACGTGCCCTGCCTGCCGCGGGGAAGGCTCCCTCGTCAGCGATCCGTGCCCCGGGTGCGAGGGGGCGGGGGCCGTCGAAGGCAGCAAGAACGTCGAGGTCAAGATACCGGCGGGCGTGGCGACGGGGAACTACATCAAGCTGGACGCTCAGGGGGATGCGGGGTCGCGGGGAGGGCCGCCGGGGGACCTCATCATCCTCATAGAGGAGATCGAGGACGAGACGTTCGAGCGCCACGGCTACGACATTATCTTCGATCTCCCGGTGAGCTTTTCGCAGCTCGCGCTCGGCGCCCGCGTCGAGATTCCGACGCTCGACGGAAGCGCGGCGGTCAAGATTCCCGCCGGCACGCAGTCTCACAAGACCCTCCGGCTCAAGGGAAAGGGCATCCCACATCTCAATTCATACGGGAAGGGCGACGAGCTCGTCCGTCTCGTTGCATGGACCCCGCAGAGCCTCGGCAAGGAAGAGCGTGCCGCCTTCGAGGAGCTCGAGAGAAAGATCCGTGAAAAACCCCCGGGCGTCGGAAAAAAGACAAAAACGCAGTAAAAGCGATCGCTACTTTATCGTGGAGCCGGGCACGGCATCGGAGGGCGTCGTCGTTCTCGAGGGTCCCGAGTTCCATCATTGCGTGCGCGTCTCGCGCGTGCGCCCCGGGGACGTCGTGAAGCTTCTCGATGGGCGGGGGTGCATCTATGAGGCGCGCATGAGGCGCATCGGCGCGGACGAAGCGTTGCTCGACGTGATTTCCTGCCGGAAGGAGCGTGGGCCGCTTCCCGTGGATATAGCCCTCGGCATCATCAAGGCCCCGCGCTTCGACCTCGCCGTCGAAAAGTGCACGGAACTGGGCGTTCGGAGGCTGATCCCCTTCGCATCGGAGCGGAGCGTTTGGCGAGGAGGGGCGGTTGAGGCGGGACGGGCGGTCGCGCGGATGCGGCGCAAGATTGTCGCCTCCTGCAAACAGTCGGGCCAGCCCTGCTTCCCCGGGATCGATGCCCCGGTGGACTTCGAGGGCCTCGCGGAGAGGCTCGGATCCTACGCGGCCGTCTTCCTCGCGGAACAGCATCGTGAGGAGGGCGCGCCGGCGCTCGTTTCCGATGCCGGGAACGGCCCGGTTCTCGGGATCGTCGGTCCCGAGGGAGGCCTGACGCCGGGGGAGCGCGCGGGGCTCGTCGCGGGAGGGGCCGTCCCGGTCTCTCTCGGCCCCTTCAGGCTTCGAGGCGAAACCGCGGCGATATGCCTCGCGTACCGGCTCATGGCCTGCCTCCCGCGAGGATACGGGAACGGGGGCTGAGATTGGCGGCCGCGTTTCTTGACACGGCGCATGGGTCGCACGTATACTCTGGCCGGGCGATCCCGTAGATCGAAGCAAGGGGGGTTCTCAATGCCAGGGAATATTCTTGCGCAGAAGATCCAGGATGATCTCAAGGGCGCCGTCAAGGCACAGGACAAGGTGAGGATCAGCGCGCTCCGCATGGTGCTGACCGCGCTCAAGAACGCTGAGCTCGAGGAGCGGGAGGAGCTCTCCGACGACAAGGAGCTCGCCGTGGTCGCGAGCTATGCCAGACGGATCAAGGAATCAATCGAGGAGTTCAGGAAGGCGGCGCGGGAAGACCTCGTCGCCAAGGAGCAGGCGGAGCTCGCCATCGTGCTTTCGTACCTGCCCGAGCAGATGAGCGACGAAGAGATTCGCCGCGAGGTCTCGCTGGTGATAGCCGAGATAGGCGCGACGACCCCCCGGGACATGGGGCGCGTCATGGGCGAGATGATGAAGCGCTTCAAGGGCAAGGTGGACGGGGGCGCCGTCAGCCGGATCGTTTCCGAGCTTCTCAAGAAGGTGTAGGCATGGGACTCGACACAGTCATCACGGCAGTCATCGCGCTCATAATCCTTGTGTTCCTCATCGACGGGATCCGGCGGGGGCTCGTAAGGCAGCTTGTCGAGATCGTCGGGTTCATCGCGGCCTTCATCGGCGCATACTACCTGGGGCATTTCTTCGCGCACCGGTTCGAGGGATCGACGAGGATACCTCACGCGGTTGTCCTGTTCTTCTTCTCGGCCATCGTGTTCATCGCAATCGTGCTCGTGGTCCATTTCATCGCTCTTCTGCTTCAGAAGATCGTGAATGTCACGATCCTCGGTCCCGTCGACCGGATCGGCGGAGCCGTCCTCGGCGCCCTGAAGGGCGTTCTGTTCGTGAGCCTCGTGTGCGTCCTCATCGCGAGCGTGCCTGCCGCCGGCGGCTTCAGGCAGAAGCTCGAAGCGAATCGCGTCGCGGCGGCAATGTGCCCCGCACTGCCGCGGGTGTACCATTTCTTCATGAAGCGTTCCTCGGTTCGCGTCGATTCGAGCGACGTCGTCCTCGCTCGGCCGTCCCGGGAAACCCGGTGATCGCGCTCCGCGTATATCAAACTGCATCGGAGAAGGTACCTGCATGGCGGGCGATTCCATGATGCTCGAAGATTTCGCTCATGCGGCGGAAAAGCTCGAGTTCGGCGCCGTTCTCGACATCGTCGCCGGTTTTGCGCGGAGCGAGCGTTCGATGCGCGCGATACGGGCGATCCGGCTCGCCGATTCCCCCGCCCAATCGATCCATCTGCAGGAGGAGATCGTCGAGCTTATGCGGCTCGGGGATATGGGCGAGAGCCTGCCGCTTTCGGGATGGCGGGACAGCCACGCTCTCGTCGAGGCGGCGAGGGCCGAGGGACACCTCTATACGGGGGAGGAACTCGCAGGTATAGCGAACGCCGAGGTGAAGGCGTCGGAGGTGGCGAGATTCCTCGCGGTGCATTCCGGAGAGCTGCCGCTGCTGTTGGTACGCCGCGGCGAGTTCGCGATCCAGGACGATCTTCTCTCGCGCATCAGGCGCGCGATCGGGCCGGATCACGAGGTCCTCGACCGGGCGAGCGAGAGGCTATCGAAGCTTCGCGGGGAGCTCGGCGTTTTGAGAAATCGGCTCCGTCGGCAATTCTCCGAATTCACGAGCCGAATCGGCGGCGGGAAGGGGTACGAGTTCGTGACGGTTCGCGGCGAGCGGTATGTCGTGTCGCTCCCGCGCGGGGAGGCGGGTCGTCTCAAGGGCATCGTCCACCAGACGAGCGCAAGCGGCGCTTCGCAGTACATCGAGCCGCTCGAGTTCGTCGACGAGAACAACCGTCTCGAATCGCTCCGCGAGGAGGAGCGTGACGAGGTCACGCGGATTCTCCTCGAGCTCTCTCGCGAGGTTCTGCGGCGCAAGGACGCACTCCTCGGAAACCAGGAGACACTCCTCGCGCTTGATCTCGTGTCCGCGAAGGCGGAGTTCGCCCGGCGATTCCGATGTGTTATGCCGGCGCATGCCGTCGACGGCTCGCTTGTTCTGAGGGGCGCGCGCCATCCGCTCCTCGAGAGGCGCCTCGCGGAAGAAGGAATGGCGAGAGCGGTGAAGCCCCTGGACATGAGCTGCGCCGGCGACCTGAAGGCGCTCGTTATCTCCGGTCCGAACGCCGGAGGGAAGACGATCGTCCTCAAGACAGTCGGGCTCCTCGTGCTCATGGACCGCGCGGGGCTCCTCATTCCGTGCGAGCACGGCACGGCCATTCCGCATTACGACATGGTGTTCGTGGATATCGGGGACGACCAGTCGATCGAGGAATCGCTCAGCACCTTCTCGTCGCGGGTCGTCCAGCTCAAGCGGATCATCGAGCGAGCGAACGAGCGGTCGCTCGTCCTCGTGGACGAGATCGGCGACGGGACGGATCCCGAGGAGGGCGCCGCGCTGGCGGAAGCGGTGCTCGAGCGGCTCATCCCGGCGTGCGGACGTGTCATCGTGACGACGCACCTCACGTCCTTGAAGGGATGGGCGCACGGGACCGCCGGCGCCATGAACGCCACTCTCGAATTCGATCCCGACCGGCTCGAACCGCTGTTCATTCTCAAGATGGGCGTGCCCGGCAGAAGCTGGGGCATCGAGATGGCCGGCCGTCTCGGTCTCCCGCAGGAGATCATCGAGCGGGCGAAGGCGACCCTCGGAAGCGAGTCCCTCCGCCTCGAAGAGCTTCTCGCGCATCTTGAGAAGACCGAACGCCTCGTCGTCGAGGAACGCAACGAGCTTCGCACAAAGGAGGCGCTCCTCGCCGGGCTCATCGAGAGCTACCGTGACCGGCTCGACCGGTTCAAGAAGGAACGCGACGATCTTGTGACGAAGGCCCGGGAGGAGGCGCTCGATATCGTCACGTCGACGCGCCGCGACATGGAGCGCCTCATCAGGGAGATAAAAACGACCCAGGCCGGAAGTACGGCGATCCGCGAGGCCCATACACATGTCGAGGAGAAGCGGCGCGGCTTCGAGAAGAAGCTCTCCGCGAGGGAAGGCGCGTCGCGCGCACGTCCCGGCGAGCTCCGTCCCGGCATGTGGGTCGAGATCGCGAGCCTCGGCAAGGAGGGGAAGATCGTCTCCCTCGATGCGACGCGCGCATTTCTGGAACTCGACGGTGGGCTCCGCGTTGAAACGCTTATCGGCGATCTCTACGCGTCGCGGACGCAAGCGGCGCCGCGCCGCGAGAAGAAAGTCTCGTGGACAATGGAGCCGCAGGAAGCCGTCAGCGGTGAAATCAGCATTCGCGGGCTCGAAAAGGCGGAGGCGCTCGAGCGGGTGGACGTCTTTCTCGACCGGGCCGTGCTCCAGGGGCTCAGGACGGTGACCGTCATACACGGCATCGGAAAGGGCATTCTGAAGCGGGCGCTCTACGACATGCTCAGGAAGGACTCGCGGGTCTCCGGCGTGCATCCGGGGGATCCGGGGCGGGGAGGGGACGGCGTCGCGGTCGTCGATCTCACGTAGGCTCGAACGAGGCGGGGGAATGATTCCGCAGAAGGTTATCGAGGAGATCCGGGAACGCACCGACATCGTGCAGCTCATCGGCTCCTACGTCGATCTCAGGAAGGCGGGGCGGAGCTACAAGGCGCTGTGCCCCTTCCACGGCGAAAAGACGCCGAGCTTCATGGTGAATCCCGAGAAGCAGATCTACCACTGCTTCGGCTGCGGCAAGGGCGGAAACGCATTTCATTTTCTGATGGAGTACGAAGGGGTCGGGTTCATCGAGGCGGTCGAGCGTCTCGCGAAGGACGCAGGCGTCGACGTCGACCGGTACTCCTCGGGCGGCGATCGGAAGGAGAAGCTCGAGCCGTACTATCGCGCGGTGGAGTTCGCCGCGCGCTTCTACCGGAAGATGCTCGACGAGGGTCAGGGGGCCGAGGCCGCGAGATCGTACTTCGCGCGGCGCGAGATCGATCGGGAGACGGTCGAGGAATTCTCGCTCGGGTTCGCCCCCTCGGGCTGGGATTCCCTTTACCGGGCCGCCATGGACGCGGGCCTGTCGCGGGACATTCTCCTCGAGCTCAATCTCGTCATGAAAAGCAGGGGAGGGAGCGGCTACCGGGACTACTTCAGGAACAGGGTCATGTTCCCCCTCGAATCCCTGTCGAACCGCTTCGTGGGACTGGCGGGGCGCGTTCTGGACGATTCCGAACCCAAATACCTCAACACGATGGAGAGTCACATATACTCCAAAGGGAGAATGCTTTACGGGCTCAACCATTCAAAGGATAGTATCAGAAAGAGTGGAAGCGCCATAATTGTAGAAGGTTACATGGATTATCTAATGTTATGGAAGAATGGGCTTCGCAATGTCTGTGCCGTATGCGGCACATCTTTTACGCAAGATCAGGGCAGGCTCCTTGCACGATACGCCAATCATGTATATATTATGAATGACGGAGACCGGGCCGGCATCCGTGCGTCGGTCAGGGCGGCGGACGAGCTCGTCACCGTCGGTCTTGAATCCAATATCGTCGTGCTTCCTGAAGGGGAAGATCCTGATAGTTTCGTAAGAAAAAAGGGAGCAGAGGAACTGCGCGAGTACATGCGTTCTGCTCCCAATTATTTTACCTTTTTGCAAAAAGAGGCTCTGAGCGGCACCAGGACCACGTACCGGAAGAATCAGGTGATCAGACATCTCCTGGAGACGCTTTCCTCGGTCGCGGACCCGGTGAGGCAGGATCTGTACCTTCAGGAGATATCGAATCTGTTCGACGTGCAGGTGGGCACACTGCGTGCGGGGCTCAAGACGCGCGGAAGGGCCGAGAAGGTTCCGGAGAGGCTTCCGGAAGTGGAGAGCCGGCGGGATAAGCATCAGAAGCTGCTGTTCCGCCTGGGCCTCGAGAACGAGCGATACGCGCGAATGATACTCGACAATCTCGATATCGGGGATCTCGAGGGGACCCTGTTCATGGATTATTACAAAGCCCTTGACTCAGCAGTAAAAAGTCATATTGATATACGGAGCTCCGTCTTCACCGCGGGCATCGAGGACCCGGAGCTGAGCAGGCTGGCGTCCGAGGTCGCTCTCCTCCAGCTTCCGCCGGGGCCTCAGGAACAATTCCTGACCGATACGCTCACGTGGATCAAGAAAGAGGCTTTCAAGGAAGAGCTCGAGCTCATGAAGAAGCGCCTGATAACGCTTGAGGCAGAGGGGGGAGCGCGCGCCAAGGAGGAGATACGGGAGATAACGCAGGCGTACCGGAGTCTGTCCCGTAAGCTGAGGGAGCGCGGATCTCAAGGAGGAAATCCCGACTGATGGAAATCGACAGGATTGAAGAGCTTCTGCTGGAGATAAAGAAGGTCTCGGAGGACAAGGGGTATGTTCTCAACGAGGAGATCGAGGAGCTGGTCGGCGCCGGGTTCGATCCCGACGAGATCATCGAGCTCTACGACCGGTTGAGCGACGAGAACATCGAGTTCTTCGATTCGCGCGAGAAGGCGATCCTCAAGCTCGAGGCGCGCAAGAAGCGCGAGCAGAAGGAAGCGAAGAAGTCCGAAGAGATGCTCACAACGACGGTCCGCTACGATGATCCCGTGCGCATGTACCTGCGCGAGATGGGGAAAGTGCCGCTCCTCGACCGCGAGGGGGAGATCGAGATCGCGAAGCGGATCGAGGACGGGCACCTCAAGATTTTCCAGGCGGTGTTCAGACTCAACGCGACGACGAAGGAGCTCAAACGGTACGTCGACAGGCTCGAGAAGGGAACGCTCCGGCTCGAGGATCTCGTCCAGGTCGAAACGGGCGGCC
>DATCCP010000362.1:0-7964 GCA_036511215.1 Candidatus Krumholzibacteriaceae bacterium | reverse complement strand
CCCTCGAGTTCATACACGTCGCGCGGTTTCTCTCGCTCCTCATCGGGTTTGCGCTCGTTGTCTCCGCGATCAATATCTACAAGCGAAAGCGGCGCGCATTCCAATTCGTATTCTTCCTCTCGTGCATATCGATCGTGTTTCATCTGACGAAAGGCCTCGACTACGAGGAGGCGAGCGTCTCTCTCGTTCTGCTCGCGATTCTCACCGCTACCCGCGGGCAATTCACCGTGAAGAGCAGCATCCCCCACGTGGGGACCGGCATTCTCCACTTCGCAACCGCGGCGCTGCTCGCGCTCGCGTACGGCGTCGTGGGATTCTGGCTCCTCGACCGCCGGCAGTTCGACATCGATTTCCATTTCGCGGATGCCGTTCGCGAGACGTGGCGCTTCCTGACGTTCTCGGGCGACCCGACGCTCGTCCCGCGGACGCGCTACGCGCGCTGGTTCCTCGATTCGCTCAACGTCATGACATTGACGGCGATCGTCTACTCCCTCTACGCGCTTTTCCGGCCGGCCCTCTACCAGTTCAGGACCCTCCCGCACGAGCGCGCCCTCGCGAAGGGGATCGTCGAACGCCACGGGCGTTCGTCCCTCGATTTCTTCAAGTACTGGCCGGACAAATCATTCTTCTTTTCGCCGTCGCGGAGGAGCTTCATCGCCTACGGGGTCGCGAGAGGTTTCGCCGTCGCCCTCGCCGACCCCGTCGGACCGGATGAGGAGATCGAAGGGATCATCGCGCGATTCGCCGAATTTTGCCGCGAGAACGACTGGGGCGTGGGCTTCCACCAGACGCTCCCCGATTACCTCCCGCTCTACGAGAATCTCGGCCTCAGAAAGCTCAAGGTCGGGGACGACGCGATCGTCGATCTCGCGGGCTTTTCCCTCGACGGAAAAGAGCGCAAGAGCCTCAGGCACACCGTCCACAAGCTGGAAGAAGAGGGAGTTCGCTACCAGTGGCACGAGCCGCCGGTCGCGGACGAGATCGTCGCGAAGGTGAAGAGCGCCTCCGACGAATGGCTCGGCATTCCCGGGCGGAGGGAGCGGCAGTTCACGCTCGGGTCCTTCAATCCCGCGTACATTCGCTCCACGCCGGTCGCCGCGGCGACTGCCGCGGACGGGACGATCCTCGCCTTCGCGAATCAGATCCCCGCGTACCGGCCGGGCGAGGCGACCATCGATCTCATGCGCCACCGCTCGAAGGCGCCGCCCGGCACCATGGATTATCTCTTCGCACAGCTGTTCCTCCAGTTGAAAGAGAAGGGGTTCGCACGGTTCAACTTCGGCATGGCGCCGATGTCGGGATTCCGCGATAATGAGAATGCCTCGGTCGAAGAGAAGGCCATCCACGCCTTTTTCCAGCACCTCAACTTTCTCTTCAGCTACCGGGGGCTCAAGCGATACAAGGCCAAATTTGCCGACTCGTGGGAGCCGCGCTACGCGGTCTACCGCTCGCCCGTCGATCTCCCGAGAATGGCGATGGCCTTGAGCAGGGTATCGGAGATGCGCCGCGTGAAACGGCGCGGGCCCGAGCCGTTCGAAGAGGAAGAGACGGCTCTCGAGCACATGACGGCCGAAGAGCCGTGATCGCCGCACGGGGTGGCGCGCCATGATCGAACACGCGAAACGAAACTACAACGGGGTCTACCGGCAGATCCTCGGCTATCTCGTCGCGGCCGCCTGCCTCGTCTGGGTATTTCACGGAATCCACGGGGGAAAGCTCGTCGGCCAGATGAGAGGCATCCGCTGGGGATGGGTCGCGGTCGCGATCGTCTTCGATATCCTCAGCTACGTGTGTCAGGGCGTGCGCTGGCGCTTACTCCTGAGGCCGACGGGGGACATCTCGACGATGTGCGCCACGCAGGCGATCTACGTCGGCCTTTTCACGAATGAGATCGTGCCCCTCCGGGCGGGCGAGCTCGTCAGGGCATACGTCGTCTCGCGCTGGCAGGGTGTCGCGCTCCTCGAGGTCATTCCATCGCTCGCGGTCGAGCGTCTGTTCGACGGGATATGGCTCGCCGTCGGGATCGGGCTCACCGCTATACTCGTCGATTTGCCGGAACCACTTCTTCGCGCCGCGGACATCTTCGGCGGTGCCATTCTCGTGGCCGCCGCACTGTTTATCTATGTCGTCATCCGGAAGAAAAAGGCCCCGCGCGACGGGCCGCCGTCGCACGCGGGACTCTGGAAGCCCCTGCGTCTTTTCGGCGCGCTCATCGACGGCATCGCGGAGGGAATCAAGAAGATCGGCACCACGCGGTACTTCTATTCCGCGCTGCTGATCTCTTCGCTCATCATCGTCTGCCAGATCGTCTCTTTCTGGCTCATCATGAACGCATACGGCCTGCACCTGTCGCTTTGGGTCGGCGCCGCGGTTTTCATCATCGTGTATTTCGGAACTGCCCTTCCGAACATGCCCTCGAACGTCGGCACGTATCAGTTCTTTGCCGTCCTCGCGCTCACGCTTTTCGGGATCGACAAGACGACGGCCGCGGGCTTCTCCATCGCCGTGTTCGTCATCCTCACGGCGGTCCTGTGGATTATCGGCCTTGTGGCGATCGGGAGAACCAGGATACGGCTCGGGGACATTCGCAGGGAGATCGGCGAGGTGATTTCCCGGGGGTAGAACGCGCGGCGATTGGCTATCTCCGGAAGAAGAGGTACATCTCGCTGCCGTTTCGCTCCGCTCTTCTCGTCCGCCATTCCCCGCGGGCCCGGCCCTTGATGCAGGCGTCCACCGGCTTTGCAATCACATAGAGGGGCAGGCCGCACATCAGGAAAATATAATCCAGTACGGTCCGGCCCCGCTTCCGCAGCCGGTGTTCGACGACGAAGCTCGGGTAGCGCAGCGCCCAGAGGGCCAGAAGCTCGAATCGCATCCTCTCGAGCCGGGCTTTGGCCTTCGCGTCGACAGCCTTCGACGTATCCGTGAACATCCGAATGAAGACCGGCCCGCGCTGGGAAATCCATTCGACGGCCCCGAAGTGCTGATTGCTGTAGTACTCCAGCACGAGAGCGAAGCCCGTCCCTGCCCACAGCGCGCCGAACTCGTCCGTGGTCAATCGCCGCAGATGGCCCTCATCCTCGAAGAAGAAGCGGTTGTGGAGTTCCGCGTTGATTCCGTCCTTCCGCAGGAGACACACGCCGTGCTCGAAGCTCCCCGCGTTGCCGCACGGAACGATGTGCAGCATTGCGGAGGCGGCTTTCAAACAGCCCTTCATCTCGGCGACGGTTTGATCGAGATCGTAGACATGCTCTATAACATGGTGGGTGAACAGAAAATCGAATTCTTTCCCCGCCTGTCGCGCGTCGTCCGCCGGAAAGAATGTGCAGAGCGGGTAACGCTGCCGCGCGTTCCCGATAGCCGTCTCGCTGATGTCGGTGCCGTACACCGTCCAGCCGGGGGGCAGGGTTTGTCTCAGGACGTCCGTCAGCACGCCGTTCCCGCAGCCGAAATCGAGCGCTTCGCCGCGGTCGGGAAGTCCGAGACCGCCGACGAGCTCCGCTATTCTCCGTTTCGTCTCGGCCGCCCATGCGTCCACGTAGCCGCGCGCAAACCGGTCTTCGTAGTAGGCACGAGATGCCTGCTTGTCGTAGAGCCCTGATGATTTCGGCTGATCCATCGATGCCCATTCTACCCTGCGGGAGCGGACGGCGCAACAGCCTTCCGGATCCCCCCGGTCCGGGCGGCCCGCAATGCTGCGCTCGCTTCGCGGAGCGGCATTGTGCGGACACGCGCGCGTGTGGTATGCTCGGGCTCCACTTTGTTTGCATTACTTCGTGGGCGGGAGGTATGCGATGAAGAAGCTCGTCCGCTGCAAGTCCTGCGGCTACGTCATGGCCGAGGAGAGTCTCGGAGACACGTGCCCGGCCTGCGGCGTTTCCCGGGAGATGTTCGAGCCCTACACCGATCCCGTCGGCGAGTCCCGACGCAGAATTCTCGACATGCACCTTCACCCGATCGCCGTGCATTTTCCGACGTCGTTCGCCGCGGCGATCGTCGTGCTCCTGATCGCGGGCCTTTTCGTGCACGGGACGGCCGGCGATTACCTGACGCATACCGTGAAGCTCATGGCGCTCGCGCTCCCCGTGCTCGTTCTCGCCGCTTTTCTCGCCGGGCTCGTCGACGGCACGATCCGTTTCCGCCGGATCGGTCGTTCACAGATCCTGAGGAGCAAGGCGCTCTACGGCGCGCTTTTCTTCGTTTTCGCGGCCGGATTGGCCGTCCTTGTCTGGACGAAAGGCACGGGCGGCGCCGCGCCGCGCCTGGTGTCGATCGTACTCGACGGCGGGGCGGTTGCGTGCAGCGCCGTGCTCGGCATACTCGGAATGCGAATCAGGGACGCCGCCTTTCCGGGGAAATAGGACATGGGAAACCCCGCGCTCGAGATAGCCCGCACGCAGTTCGCCGTCACAACGGCCTTTCACATGCTGTGGCCCCTCCTCACCATCGGGCTCAGCCTCATGATGGTGGTTATGGAGGTTCTCTGGCTCAAAACCGGCGGCGAGACGTACTATCGCCAGATTCGTTTCTGGTCCAAGATTTTCGTTCTCACATTCGGTATCGGCGTCGCGAGCGGCGTGCCGCTGGAGTTTCAGTTCGGAACCAATTGGTCGCGCTTTGCCTCGGCGGCGGGAGGCTTCTTCGGCAACATCCTCGCCTACGAAGCCTCCATGTCCTTCGCGCTCGAGGCGGCCTTCCTCGCCGTGTTCGTCTTCGGCTGGAATCGCGTCTCGAGAAGAATGCACCTCTTTTCGGGCGTCATGGTGGCGTTCGGCGCCTCGCTCTCGGCATTCTGGATCATGGTCGCCAACTCCTGGATGCAGACGCCGGCCGGGGTGCGCATGGAGGGGGGAAGGATCGCGGTCACCAATTACCTGCAGGCGGTCTTCAACCCCGATCTCCCCGTCGCGTTCATCCACATCTGGGTGGCCGCCGTGGAGACGACGCTCTTTTTCGTGTGCGGCATCTGCGCCTGGTACATCATCCGCAGGCGAAACGTGCCGTTCTTCCTGCAGACGTTCAAGGTCATGGTCGTCGTCGGCATCCTCGTCGCCCCGCTCCAGGTTTTTCTCGGAGACGCGTCCGGCCTCACGGTCATCGAGCACCAGCCAGCCAAGGCGGCGGCGTTCGAGGGGCACTGGGTCACCAACGCCCCCGGCGTCCCCGCGTCATGGGTCGCGCTCGCCCGGCCGGACAGGGACGCCCAGGACAACCGCTGGGAGATCCGGATTCCCTACATGCTGAGCATACTCAGCACGCATACGCTGAGAGGACGGGTCGCCGGGCTCAGGGACTTTGCCGTGAACGATCAACCTCCCGTGGCGCTTCCCTTCTACGCCTTCCGGATAATGGTGCTCCTCGGTGTCGCGATGATTCTCCTCGTCGTCTGGGCGCTCTGGAAATGGCTCCGCAAGGAACTCAGCGTCGAGAACGCGGCGAACCACGGGTTGTTCTGGAGGCTCTGGTTGTGCGCGCTTCCGGCCGGGTTCATCGCGAGCGACTGCGGATGGATCGTGCGCGAGACGGGGCGCCAGCCCTGGATCATCTATGGTCTCATGCGCACGAGCGACGGCGTGTCCCCCGTCGGGGCCGGTGCCGCGGGCGCGAGCCTGGTACTCTTCATCGTCGCCTACGCAATCCTTCTCGGCCTGTTCGTTTTCTTCACCCGCCGGATCCTCGAAAAGGGACCGGACCTCGCGAGCCCGCTCCCGTCCCGAACGGCCGAGGGGAGGAGATGATCGATGGAAAACACTCTCCCGTATCTCTGGTTCTTTCTCCTCGACATCACCCTCGTCCTGTTCGTCATCCTCGACGGGGCCGGCCTCGGGATCGGCGTTCTGTCGCTCGCGGCGCGCGAGAAGGAGCGATCGGTCATGGCGGCCGCCATCGGGCCGTTATGGTACGCGAACGAAACGTGGCTCGTGATCGCGGGGGCCGTGCTGTTCGGAGCGTTTCCCGCCGCCTACGCGGTCGTTCTCAGCTCTCTCTACATCCCGGCGATGATGCTCGTCTTCGGTCTCATGCTGCGGGCCGTCTCTACCGAGTTCCGTGAGTCATCGAGCCGCACGAGCTTCTGGGGAGCCGCCTTCGGCATCGGATGTCTCGTTGCGGTTCTCGGACAGGGATTCATCTTCGGCGGAGTCGCCGGCACCCTCCGGGTGGAGAACGGCTCCTATGCCGGCGGTCCCTGGAATTGGCTGAACGGCCTGTCGATCGTGGTTGCCGCCTGGACCGTCGCGGGATTCGTCATGCTGGGCGCGGCCTACCTGGTGCGCACGACGGAGGGCGAGGTTCAGATACGCGCGCGGAGGCTTCTGCGCGTCGCCGCGCCGGCCGCCTTCGGTCTCTTCATCGCCGCGTTCGTGGGTCTGCAGTTCGTGCACGCTTGTTTCGCGGCGGTGTGGGCGGGTCCGCCTCGCGCTGCCGCCGTATCGCTGTTTCTCGCGGCGGGGGTCGTTTCAGTAATCATGCTCATTCGGAGCTCCGTCCGGGGCCGCGACGACCGGGCTCCGTTCGCCTGGAGCGTCGCCCTCTTTCTGAGCGCCGCGGGGACGATGATCGCGGCGACCTTCCCCTATCTTCTCCCCTTCTCGCTCTCCATCGCGGAGGCGGCCTCGCCGCGCTCGACGCTCGCATTCATGCTCATCGGGGTCGGAGCCATCCTGCCCGTTATCATCGTCTACAATATCTACGTCCGCAGGGTATTCGCCGGGAAGATCCATGGAGACGGGACCGGCGATGGGTACTGACCCGGGGCGGCACGCGGTTCACGGAGGCGCCGCACGGTTCAGGGAGGCGCTGCCCGTCACTCGTACCTGAGCGCTTCGATCGGCTCGACCTCGGCGGCTTTGCGGGCGGGAAAGATGCCCGCCGCGAGCGAGATGAGAACGAGGATGGCGACCGTCACGAAGGCCACGGTCTTCGAGAAGATCGGATGCCCCATGAACTGGAGGGGGCCCGACGTGTCGGGAAGCAGACCTACGAGGCCGACGACGAGGGCGGAAACCAGAATACCGATGATCCCGCCCACCCCGGTGAGGAGAACCGACTCCCCCATGAACTGAGCGATGATGTGCCGCCGGCGGGCGCCGACGGCGCGCTTGATTCCGATCTCGCGCGTGCGCTCCTTGACGACCACGTACATGATGTTCGCGACGCCGACCCCCGCCACGACGAGGGTGAGGGAGCCGATGACACCGAAAAAGATGTCGAGCCCGAGCATGATCTTCCTCGTGATCTCCTCTTCGGTGATCGAGTCGTCGATGCGGACCGCATACTCGTCGGCCGGATCGAAACGGTATTTGCGGCCCAGGAGATCGCGGATGTCCTTGATGATCTCCTTGCTCCTCATGCGATCGCCGGGACGCACGAGGATGGAGTTGACCCTGTAGTGGCCGTACACCGTCATGAAAGTCGAATACGGCATGATGACCCGGTACGCGTCCGGACCGTTGCTCATCGACATCTGCACCTTCTGCGCCATGACCCCGACGACCTTGTAGGGTATGCCGTCGACCTCGGTCATCTGGCCGACGGGGTCCTCGGCCCCGAAGAGCTGCTTCGCGATCCCGTCGCCGAGGAATACGACCCGGCGCTTTTCGAGAATGTCCTCGTCGTCGATAAAACGCCCCGTGCGCTGAAAGAAATGCCGCATGTAGTAGAAATCGGGGGCGACCCCCTCGCCATAGGTCGTCGTGCGGACATCTCCGCGATGGATCACCATGCCCCAGCGCCCGAAGCTCGGCGATATGAGATCGATGAGCGGTATATTCTCGCGCAGGAGCTCCACGTCATCCATCGTGAACGATATCGACCGGAGCATGGGAAGCCCCTCGTAGGGCTTCGAGGTCTCCCCCCCGCGTATATTGATGATCGCATCCGAGTAGTTGAGATTCCCTTCAATGAGGCGCTTCTCGAGTCCGAAGCCGAATGAGAGGAGCAGCACGACGGACATCGTCCCCCAG
>DATCCP010000361.1:0-7943 GCA_036511215.1 Candidatus Krumholzibacteriaceae bacterium | reverse complement strand
GGCGCGTGGGCTGGCTCGAGACGGCCGGGATCTTCCTCGCGCCCATGCTCATCGCCGCCTCCCCCCCCTTCGCCGTCTGGAGCCTGAGCGGCTCCGAAATGCCGCTCTTCACGTTTCTTCTGCTCGCCGGCTTCATGCTCCTCGGCTCGACGGATCGACCCGGCGCGGCGCTCGTCGTCTTCGGCCTCCTCGGTCTCGTCCGACCCGAGGGAACGCTTCTCTACGCGATCGCCTTCGCGTATCTCTTCATCCGGAGCCGGCGGAAGGCGGCCGTCGCACTGGCGGGGCTCGGCATCGTCGCCGTCTTCTATGCCCCGTACCTCGTCTGGAAATGGCACTACTTCCACGCGCTCGTGCCGAACACCTTCTACGCGAATACCGGGCCGGCCGGCCTCATGCTCGCCAACGGCGCCCGGTACCTCTTCGGGTTCATTCTGGGCTACGGATACCTCGCCGTCGCGGGGATCGCGCTCCTGCGCTCCGCCCGGGAACCGCACGAGCGCTACGCGCTCCCCCTCGCATTCGCCGCCGCCTGCGGGCTCGTCGTTCTCGTTCTCGGCGGCGACTGGATGCCGCACTACCGGCTCCTCCTGCCCGCGCTTCCCTTGGTCATGCTCGTCGTCTCGCGGGGTGTCTCGGCCGTCGCGGCGCGCAACGGGCGCGCCGTCGCCTTCGCCGCCATGCTCGTTCTCCTCGTCATGATTCCGGGGGCCGTCAACTACGAATCGTTCACGACCGAGCGGCTCACGGTCCGCGTCTTCGCGCTCCTGGGCCGGAGACTCGCCGAGATTCTCCCTTCCGAAACGAGCATCGGGTGCGGCTCGACGGGGGCGATCGGCTACTACACCGGCATGCCGGTCCTCGACATCCTCGGCCTCACGGAGCCGTACATCGCGCGCCACGGCCGTGTCGTCGGCACGCAGCCGGGGCACCTCAAGGCCGACGGAGCCTACGTTCTCGAGCGAAAGCCCGACCTCCTGCTTCTCGGCAACATTCAGATTCACCGTAGGGAATGGGACCGCGGCCGGATGCCCCTCAAGATACAGGAGCGTGGAATCGTCGAGCAGCCCGGATTCGACGCGAGCTACGAATTCGTAAACATACCGCTCGGCGGCGGTTTCTACCTTTCGTGTTTCAAGCTGAAGAGCTACTTCCTGCCGCTCGGAACGAGCGCCCCGCGGGACTCCGTCCCCTCCCCCCGGCTGTAGGCGTATTCGGCGATCGCCGGAAGGGCGAGCATGAACCAGAAGATCATCTCGTACGCGCCCGGGAGAAACAGCGTCGTCGCGAGCATCGCGATTTGCTGCATGAGGAGGGCCCGGCCGAACCGCGCCGCTTCGGGATCGTCCCGCCGCGCCATCATTCGCCGGATGATCGCGATGTTGCAGACGATGATCCCGACGAACACGGCCAGCGCGAAGATCCCGAGCTCGGAGAGGATCTGGAGGGGTGTGTTGTGAACCGTGAGCGGGTATGGATTGAAGCGCGCCGCGCGGGACATGAAATTGTCGATCCCGACGCCGAGGAGCGGATTGGTAACACCGAGCTTGAGCGCGGCCCGCATCGTCTCGACGCGCGTCATGATGGCAAAATCGCGTGTCCCCCCCGAGGCGAAGTCGACGAGCGACTTCACCCGCTCCCGGTACACTTCCGGCATGACGATGATCCCGGCCGTGACGAGCGCGATCCCTGAGATGAGGAACGGCTTGCTCCTCCGCTCGACGATGAGGAGCGTCACGACGAGGCACACGAGCCCCACGAACCCCCCCCGCGAGAAGCTCAGGATGAGGACGGAGGCGCTCGCCACGATCGAGGCGAGAAATACGAGGCGGACGACGAGCGGCCTTCGGACCGCGCCGGTGAAAAAGACGAGGATGGGGATGAGAAAGATTTGGAACATGGCGAAGGTGTTGGGCTCGAAGATGAACCCCTCGTAGCGCACGACGCCCCGGCTCCACAGCATCGAGAAGCTCGCGAACCGCGCCGGCGGATGCACGATTAAGGGAAGAAAATCCGCCATCAGTATCCCCGCCACCAGCACCAGAAGAAAACGCCGGAGCTCCCTCCGGTTCCCCACGAACTGCATGACGATCCACAGAACGACGAGCACCTTCAGGAGCGCGACGAGCTTCCGCACTCCCATATCGTACTCGCGCGCGACGGAGAGCGACTGAAAGGCGATAATGGCGAACGCGGCGACGAGCGCGATCACGAGCGGATGGTGCGACACGATGCGCCTCCCGTTCGCGATCGCGAGCGCGAACGAGACGATCGTAATGACGACGACGTACCGATAGAGCCGGAACGGCGCATAGATGTCGAGGTTCGAGAAGAGGATGATGATGAGAATGTAGAAGACGAGCGCGGGCCGGTCAATGAGAAGGAACGCGACGGGAACGGCGAGGAGCAGGGTGAGCGCGAGCTCGACAAGGCTCAGCGGCAGAAAAACAATCGCCGCGACGGCGACGCAGACGAGGGGCAAGACGACGAGCAGGAAGAGTCGCCGGGCATTCACCGTCTGACCGTAGAGCTCGAGCTTCATTCGTCAACCGCCCTCGCTCCCCGCGTCGTCGTCCCTTCCTTCCAGCGGTCCCGCACGATCATGAAAAGACAGCCCCAGAAGAACGCGGCGGCGGTCGAAATCATCACGATCTGCTTTCGTTTCGGCCACGAGCGCTGCTCGGGCGCCGAGGGCGGATCGATGATCTTGAGAACGTTCACGTGGTTGTTCGCCGAGATCCGCGCGTCGGCGAGCCTCAGGCGAAGATATCCGAGCACAAACTCCTGCATCCGCCGCTCCCCCATGAGCTGCAGGTAGAGGGCGCTGATCTCGGGCAGCTGCTTGAGGGGCGGGAAGATGCCCGGCTGGGCGCCTGTTTCCCGCAGGAGCATGAGCTGCTCGCGCAGCTTGGTCCACTCGAGCTCGACCTTTTCGAGCTCGTTGTTCCCCGGCTTCATCGTCGTTTCGAGGAGCTTCTTTTTGACGTCGAGAATGCTGAGGCGGCTGCTCAGATCGGAAACGATATCGAGCATCCCCCGCACCTGCTGCTGCATCTCGTAGAGGCCGTACCGTCCCAGGTGCCGCTGGAGCATCGAATCGGTCGCCGCGATCGCCTGCTCCCGCCGCGCGATCTCCTCGTCCAGGAACGCGACCCGGCTGCGCGAATCCTCGATCGTGAGCTCGATGAGAATGCTGTCGAGCAGCGTCACGTACGCCTTCGTGACTGCGATC
The DNA here is from genome assembly GCA_036511215.1 of Candidatus Krumholzibacteriaceae bacterium. Lineage (GTDB taxonomy): Bacteria > Krumholzibacteriota > Krumholzibacteriia > Krumholzibacteriales > Krumholzibacteriaceae > SSS58A. The sequence goes on along the minus strand of DATCCP010000361.1, from coordinate 4,711 downwards.
GCCCGATCGCGGCTCCGGTCCTCGAAGCTCAGGATGATGACTCCCTCGTCCCGAATGACGAAGCTCGTGTGCTCCGCGAGTTTGCGGCGCGCATCCTCCGGATCCGAAACGCCGTACACGCGCCTGAGGTCGAACCGCGCGTCCATGAGATCGCTCATCCTGCGGCTCCTGAGAAAGTAGTCGACGAGGTAGTTCTTGCGCGCCCGCAGGTACGTCGCGAACGACTCGCCGAACGATCCGAGCGGCGCGAAGAACTCCTTGAGACCCGTGATGTCCTTCTCGACGCCGACGGGGGCGAACATGGTCGAGGCGACGTATCGCGACGGCAGAACAAGGCTCACGGCCGCGGAGATCGCGAAGCCCGCGACCGTAAAGAGGAGAATCGCCTTCTTGTGACGGAATATGACGGACAGGAGAGACGGCATCGCCGCGAAAACCTCACATATTCATGACACGCTGCGCCCCCGCACGGACCATTGCCTGGAATGTACACCCTCCTCCAGGCCCCGGCAAGGGCAAAGGGGGCTCACCGCGAGCTCTCGAGCCAACCGAGCATTCCGGTGAGGTTCTCGTCGTTCGGGGCGATCTCGAGGGCCCGCTTCACCCAGGCTATCGCCTCGTCCCGCTTTCCGTCGGCCAGGGCCGCCTGGGCGAGGAGCCTGCATGCGAGCACCTGCTCGCTCGGCCTGCCGGTCGCGAGAGCCTCCTCATAGAGCCCCCGCGCGTCGTCGCGGCGCCCGATGAGCTCGAGCACGGAACCGTACTCGATCGCGAGCCGCGGGAACCGCGGCATGAGCGCGTACGCGCGCGCGTAGAGACCGGCGGATTCCGCGGTCTTCCCCTGCCGCCGGAGAATACGCGCATAGTTGATCATCGCCTCGATGTGGTTCGGATCGAGGCGGTACGCCTCGGCGAACGCCTCGGCGCCCTTCGCCTCCTTCTTGTGATCCATGTAGTAGTTGCCGAGGAACGTATACGCGGCGCTGTGATTCACCTTCACGAACGTCCGGTGCGAGACGAGGAAAAAGAGCGAGATGGCCGCGGCCGCCATTATCATGACCCATTTGAACCTCTTCCTCGAGATCTCCCGCGCCGCCCACGCGACGGCGAACGAGGCGAGGAGAATGAGCACCGGCACGGCGGGCAGGCGATACCGCACGTTGACATAAAAGGGGAGTACGGAAACGAGGGAGCACCCGAGAAAGAGCGAGACGACGCTCCGGTTCCTTCCGCTCCGGAAGAGCGCGACGAGCCCGCACAGGCCGAGCGGCGCGATCAGGGCGAAGGGCAGAACGAGCAGCTTGGTGACCCCGCATGCCTGTTCATAGAAGAAGACGCTCGGAACGTCGGGGACCTCCGTGCCGTTGAAGAACAGGAGGAGCTTTCTCCAAAGGAGGCGGATCCAGCCCGCCGGATCCCCCTTTATATTCTCGAACGCCTTGTGCAGGAAAAAGTCGGATACCTCCGGCTGCGTCATGCTCCGGCCGGTCGCCGCTTCCGCCTTGGCCTTCGCGTCATCGATCAGCCCACGCATGTCCGCGCGCATATCGCTCGGAGGCTTGTAGACGCCGGCGCTCCCCGGCAGGTTTCCGATGTAGAAATTGATGCCTCCGTGCGCCGACACGGGAACGAACCGTCCGGTGCTCGAGGCGTTGTAGGCGATCGGAGGCGCGAGGAACAGCGCCGCCCCGGCGAGGAAGCATGCGGCGGGAACGAGCCCCCTGCGCTTCCGGCGGTTTCTCAGGTACAGCCAGAGCGGAAGGGCCGCGACGAGGAGCAGAAAGAGGTTCGGCCTGCCGAGGGCGCCGGCGCCGCAGAAGGCGCCGAGGACGAGACCCGACGCCCACGGCGGTACCCTTCTGGGGCCGAGCTTCAGCGGGTGCTCCCCTCTCAGGTCCTCGTCGAGCGAGAGCGCGAGCGCGAAGGACGCGGCGAGGAGAAACACTTCGAGCGCCGTCGAGAGAAGCATCCCCTCGTACAGGACGAACTGAGCGTAGAGAATGGCCATCGCCGCCGCGATCACGGCCACGGCCCGGCTCGACGGCCTCCCCGTGCGCGGACCCTCGACGATTCTCGCGCCCGCCGCATAGACGAGCGCGACCGTGCAGAGACCGAGAGCGAGCTGGACGATGCGCGGCGCGACGAGCCCCTCGCCGAAGATCCTGAACACCACGGCGAGAAACAGGGGATACAGCGGATTGAACGTGAGGGCGCCCGCCGGTATCGCGTTTCCCGCCAGCACGCTCCGCGCGAGCTCCTCGTAGAATCGCGAATCGAGAGAGAGCACGTCGCCGAACTCGGATCTTTCAAGCTGAACGAGAAAGACCACCCGCACGATCGCGGCCGCGATGATCAGCGCGGCGAAGACGAGCACGGGACGGATATTCTTACCCGTTCGGGCGGTTCGAGCCATTCACCCTCAATCCCTTGACGAGCCGCGGCAGGGCGCGATACAGCATGCCGTACGCCCGCGCGGTCGCGACGACATTTTCGAACGATCCCCCCGCGGCCGAGAAGCACAGCCGTATGACGGGCTCCGGCACGGCCGTCACGAGCACGAGCGCGGCCGCATCGACGCCGCTGAAGTGCTTGATCGCGTAGAGAACCCTGCTCGAGATCGAATAGAAGAGGCGCTCGGCCTTCGCCTGCTCCGAAACGCCGCCCCCCTTGTGAAACGCGCGCGCCTCGGCCATGTACGCGCTCTTCCACCCGGCGAGGCTCATCCGGCAGGAGAAATCGAGATCCTCCAGGTACACGAAGAACCTCTCGTCGAATCCCCCGAGCTCCTCGAAAGGGGCGCGCCTCACGAGGAAGAAGGCGCCCGACACGTGATCGACGTCGCGGCTCGATCCGTGGTCCCACTCGCTCATAATATACGACGGGAAGAGGCGAGGCGAGAGCCGAGAAAGGCCGAGCGCCCTCGAAACGCATCGCGCGAGCGACGGGAACCGGGCGCAGGAACGGCTCACGGCGCCACTTTCGTCGACGAGCTGGATCCCGGCGACGCCGATTCGCCCGTTCTCGGGGCGCTCCATGAACTCGACCGGCTTCGCGATCGAGTCCGCGAAGAGCTCCGTGTCCGGATTGAGGAACAGGAGGTAATCCGCGCGGCTTCCCGACGCGCCGCGGTTGCAGGCGGCCGCGAAGCCCTCGTTGCGTTGATTGCGAATAATGGAGATAGGAAGCGCGGGATAGTCGAGCCCTTCCGCCGAGCCGTCGCGCGAGGCGTTGTCCACGATGACGACGCGGGTGAGATCGAATCCGCCGCGCTCCGACGTGGCGAGCGAATCGAGACAGCGGCGGAGCTGCCCGCCTGCGTTCCAGTTGACGATGATGATGTCGAGACCGGCCGTCACCGGCATGCCTCCTCGATTATCCGTGCGAGAACGAGCGCCTGGTGCCTTCCCTCGTAGCGGGAGATGTCGAAATCCTCGCGCGCCGGTGGCAGAGCGCGCTCCCGGAGCGCTCGAACGAGGACCCGGCTGATCTCCTCCCCGTCGTCCTTCGCGATCGCGATCGCCCGCCCGGAGCGTTCGAGAAGCGCCCGTGTCGCTCCCGCCGGGAGAACCCCGAGTATCCATCGGCCCGCCGCCAGGTATTCGTAGAGCTTTCCGTGAATATAGTAGTTTCCTTCCGTATTCGGATCATAGAGAAAGAGCAGATCGGAACGGAGCATGATCCTCAAGGCTTCGACATGGGGGACGGGGCCCGTCATCGAGATGAGGCCCCCGAGATCGTACCGGGCGATCAGCCGCTCGGTCTCGCCGTTCATGCTGCCGGCAAAGACGATCCTGCAGGTGCGGCTCGTGAGGATTCCCTGCGAGGCGAGCATCTTGACCGCGTCGAGAAAGCCTCTCGGAAAGGCGGGAGTGTCCGTGTAGCGGCAGAATGTCCCGAGATGGCTTATGACGAAGCATCCCTCCCCGAGACCCTCCAGGTACGCGCCCGGTGAGGCCGAGGAACGGGCCGCCTCGAGCTCCCTCGCGTCGAACCCGTTCGGTATCCAGTGAATGCGCCCCGCGCGCCCGGGATAGAGCTCGCGGTATTTCAGGGCCGCCTCCTCCGTCGTCGCGACGATCGCGTCGGCACTGCCGAAGCAGATCCGCTCGATCCGCCTCTCGAGAGAGAGCCGCGCGCCGCCCGCGCGGAGGTACCAGTTGAGCGGCTCGAGCGTCCACGGATCCCTGAGGTCCATGATCCATGGCTTTCCCGTGAGCCTCTTGAGAATGAGCCCGAGAACGTGGGCCGAGGCCGGTGGGGACGTCGTGTAGATCGCATCGGCACCGCCCCGGCCGAGCTTCCCGAGCGCCGGAAGGAAAGCTCTCGCCGTCCAGCGGACATGTTTGTCGGGAACGAGGAGCCACTTCTCGACGAAACGGAGAAACGGCGTGCGGCGCGCGGATCGAGCCCCCGCGGCGGGGCTTGGGTCCGCCGCCGTCCCGGCCCCACCGCGGCCCGCAGCCCGGAGCCGCCGCCTTCTGAAGAGCTCCCCGACGCGCAGGACCCCGTCGTATTCCCCGCCGGGCGCCCCCCACCGGTTCGTCGTCACGACGAGGGGAGTCCAGCCGTGTTCCGGCAGATACCGCGCGAAGCGCGCGCTCCGTTCCACCCCCCCGCTCACCGCGGGAGAGAAGTGGTAGCAGAGCATGAGGAGCCGTTTCGGTTCTTGTTCAGCCATGGCTCACGACTCGCCCCTCGGGGAGAAGCGCCG
>DATCCP010000360.1:0-3861 GCA_036511215.1 Candidatus Krumholzibacteriaceae bacterium | reverse complement strand
TTCGGCGTATTCAGGCTCCATACGGCCAACATCGCCGAGATGTTCGCTTCGAGCCGCTGGAGCGACGAGGATATTCGCGGTTGGTTCGAGTTCGAGGGACGCGAGGAGCTCAACCGGGCCATGGCCGAGGGACGAGGCGTGATCCTCGTGACGGGACACATCGGGAGCTGGGAGCTCGGCGCCCGCTACCTCCAGTCGCTCGGGTACAATCTGCATGTAGTCGCGGGGGTCCAGATGAACACCCTTCTGACGGGCGCCCTGAAGGAGGCCAAGGAAAAGCGCGGAATCGAAGTGATCAATCCCGATGACTCGAGCCGGAAAATCCTCAAGGCGCTCCAATCGAACGGGATTCTCGCGCTCCTCGTCGATGGAAACGTTTACACGGGCGGTGTGGAATGGCCCCTGTTCGGCAGGCCCGCCCGGGTCCCCGACGGCCCCGTGCGCCTCGCACGAGCGTCGCGGGCTCCGGTCGTCGGAGGATTTTGCAGACGAGTCGGAAACAACAGGTTCGTGATTCACATTGAATCCATCCTGGGCATCCGTGATCTCGAGACTCTTTCCGACGAAGAGTCGCTCGCGAAGGTGTACGGCGCCTTCGAGCGCTTCGTCCGCGAAAACGCGGACCAGTGGTGCATCTTCAGACGCATCTGGGGGGCATAGATCGTGAAGATAGGCATCGTTTCGCAGTCGTACTACCCCCGGCCAGGCGGCGTGACGGAGGTCGCTCATTTCACCGCGCGGGAGCTCCGGAGACTCGGCCACGACGTCACGATCATCACGACGCATTACTCGGGCGCCGAGGGGGACGATCCGAACGTCATACGGATCGGACGCAACGTGCTTGTTCCCGTCAACGGCGCCTGGGTCAACATGACGGTCGGGTTCGGACTCCGCGGGCAGCTCCGGCGCATCTTCGAGCGCGAGCGCTTCGACATCATACACGCGCACTGCCCCCTCGTCCCGACACTCCCCCTCATGTCGCTCGAGACCGCGCCCGCCGGCCAGAAGATCGTCGGGACTTTTCACGCCGCGGCGGACAGGAACCTGCTCTACTGGCTTTTCCGGGGATTCCTTTCGAGGCGGGCGGCGAGGCTCGATCGCCGGATGGCCGTATCCGAGGCGGCCCGGACCTTCGTGAGCCGGTACTTCCCCGGCGACTTCGAGATCGTGCCGAACGGGATCGACTGCGCGCGCTTCAGACCCGGCGTCGAACCCGTCGGGCGGTATCGGGATGGACGCATCAACGTGCTCTTCGTCGGACGAATGGACCCGAGAAAGGGAGTTCCCTATCTGTGCAAGGCGATGCCCCGGATCGCCCGCGATCTCGACGGAAACGTGCGTTTCCTCATCGTCGGGGAGAAGGGGCTCCGCTCGCTGCTCTGCCCGAAGCCTCTCGACCTGCACGGCGGCGAGATCGTCTGGGTCGGGCGCGTCTCCGCCAATGAGCTTCCCCGCTACTACGCCACAGCGGACATCTTTTGCTCCCCCGCAACGGGCCAGGAAAGCTTCGGAATCGTGCTCCTCGAGGCGATGGCCTCCGGCGTGCCGGTCGTGGCGTCGGATATCCCCGGCTACCGCACCGTTCTGACGCCTGGCCGTGAGGGACTCCTCGTGCCGCCGAAGGATCCCGGAGAGATCGCACGGGCAATCGTGACGCTCGCTCGGGACGAGCGCCTGAGAAAGGAGCTCGGGCTCCGCGGCAGGGAAACGGCGCTCCGTTACGACTGGCCGATCGTCGTCCGCCGCATCGAGGAGATCTACCGCGGCGTCCTCGAGGATGGGGCCGACGGTCTCGAGCAGGAAACACTCCGCTACTCGCGGGCAAGGTCGTGAAGCACCCAACCGCCAGGCAGCTTCCGCTCGTATTCTTCACGATGTTCTGGGCCGCCCAGGCCATCTCGCTCTTCGGCGACAGGCTCAATAACTTCTCGCTCATGGCGATCATCAACAACTTCGCCGCCAATCCCTCGATGACGCTGTCGAAGTTCTACCTCGCGATGACGCTGCCGCTCTTCCTCCTCGCCCCCGTTATCGGGGCGCTCGTCGACCGGCTCAACAAGCGCTGGATTCTCGTCGTGACGGATCTCTGCAGGGCGGCGCTCGCGTGCGCGATTCCCGTTGTCTTCATGAGAACGCACGAGTTCTTCCCCGTCATGGCGGTCGTCTTCCTGCTGGCGACGGGAAACCTGTTTTTCCTCCCCGCGAAATCATCGCTCGTTCCGGAGCTCGTGCCCCGCGAGCAGCTTCTGCGCGTCAACTCGATCCTCTGGGCCGCCGGCATCGCGGGCGTCATCGGCGGCTTTCTCGGGGGCGGGCTCATCTTTGACTACCTTTCGTGGCCTGCGTGCTTCTACATCGACGGGGCAAGCTACTTTATCTCCGCCTCGCTCATTCTCGGCATCGCCATCCAGGGGATGAGAAACAGACCTCCCACCTCCCCCGGGAAGAGCTACCATCCCGATTTCCCGAAGGCCCTCCTCGAAGGTGTTCGCGCGATCCGCAATTCCCCACTCTTGATCAGGCCAATCGGCGTCCAGAGTCTCCTCTTTATCGGGGGAGGCGGCTTTTCGGTACTCGCCCTCCCGCTGATCAAGGAGGTCTCCCCCGCGGGGAGGTCGCTCGGCTTGAGCGCCGCCGGTCTCTCGCTCGGAGTCGGCATGGGGGCGGGCTCCCTTATCGCGAGCCGGCTCAAGCTCGGCACGCGTGCCAAGGAGCGGTTCGAGGTCGCCTTTTTCGCCCTCGTCATCCCGGCGGTCGTTACGATCGGGGTCGGGCACGGTCTTACGACGATCCTCGTCGGGTGCTTTCTCGCGGGCTGCGCAGCCTCCCCCCTCTCCGTTATCGCCGAATCGGAGCTCCAGCGGGAGATTCATGAATCGATGCGGGGGCGCGTCTTCGCCTTCCGCGAGATCATCACGAAGAGCTTCTTCATCGCTTCCTCATTCCTGTTTTCATGGCTTGGAGGGCTCGTGAGCAAAAACGCGCTTATCCTCGCCCTTGGTCTTTTTCTTGCATGTGCCGGAATTCTCTGGATAACCATGGTTTCGAGACGCGAGCGGGCGCGCGCGTGAAGCGAGGCGACAGGGGGTCAGGATGCAGATCACAGAAAAGATACTGAGAGAAGTCTTCAACCGTCTGCTCAACACGGAGCCGAAAGATGAGGTCGTCCAGAAGCTCACGATCGTGGTCGAGGGGATGATGGAAAAATTCCAGGGCACCTTCGAGCTCGATACCGTGCAGAAGCAGAACACCTTCCGCGCGATCGTCTGCAGCATGCTCGTGCACGGCTGGGGGGTCGGGATGCACCCCTTCAACCATCCCGACAAGAACCTCGACGGCGCGAGCATCGACGTTCGGGTGAGCAAGGACATCCTCATCCCGCTCGAGCACATCAAGGCGCTCCGCTATGTCCAGAAGGACGAGCACGGACGCGTCAATAAGGTCCTCTTCGAGCCCGACCAGGACGAGCGCATACGCGCCCAGGTGGACAAGCTGCTCGAGAAGATCGCGCGTGAGAAATGGGGAGACGCCTAGGAACAGGAGTTATTGAAGGGATTGGCCTTTTCCATCTCGAGGAGGCGGCCCCCCTCCTTGTACTCCACCCTGTCCATCAGCTCCCGCATGAGGTAGATGCCGCGCCCTGAAGGCTTGTGCAGATTCGCCTCCGTCTTCGGGTCGCTCGTAACGCCGCTCTCGAAGCCTTCCCCCTCGTCCTCCACCTGGACAAAGAACCGGTGGCAGCTGACGTAGATCCGCACGTGCACCTTGAGGTCTTCCCGGTTCTTGTTCCCGTGCACGATCGCGTTGCTGAGGGCCTCATCCATGACGAGCGGCAGGTTGACCTTGCTGTCCTCGGCGGGA
>DATCCP010000359.1:0-5884 GCA_036511215.1 Candidatus Krumholzibacteriaceae bacterium | reverse complement strand
GGGCGGACGGTCCCCGCCTCCCACGCGGACCGGCACGCCCTCATTCTCATCGCGAATATCCTCGGGGGCGGCGCCACCTCGCGCCTGTTCCAGAGTCTGAGGGAAAAGACGGGGCTCGTGTATGCCGTCTACTCGCACGTGAGCTTCTGGCGGGAGGCAGGCACGATCTGCAACTTCTTCTCCGTCGACTCGAAGAATCTGAGGAGGGCGCTCGACATGCTTCACGCCGAGCTCCGGGATCTGCGCAACGGCGGCGTGCGGGACGAGGAGATCGATAGCGCGAAGGCGCAGGTGAAGGCGAGCATCCTCTTCGGCGTGGAGAGCGTCGAAAACAGGCTCTTCCATCTCATCCAGAGCGAATATTTCTACGGGCGGTACACGAGATTCGACGATCTCGTCAAGGCGATCGAGAAGGTCGATCGCGCCTCCATTACCGAAGTGGCCGAGCGGTATCTCGGCGAGGAGACCCTCACGTATGCCGCCTGCGGGAGAATCGGCCTCAAGGGGCTCGTGCCCTGAGGGGGGCGCGCATGGAAGAGGCCGTACGAATCAGGATCCGCTACCTGAGGCACCACGAAGGGCTTCCCCCCATCAGGCGCCAGACGCCGGGCTCGAGCGGCTTCGATATCCAGGCCGCCTGCGCGAACCGCGTCGTCGTTGCGCCGGGCTCCGCGGCGCTCGTCCCCGCGGGCTTCGAGCTCTCGATGCCGGAAGGCTACGAGGCGCAGGTGCGCCCCCGGAGCGGCCTCGCCGCGAAGCGCCGGATCAGCCTCCTCAACAGCCCCGGGACGATCGACAGCGATTACCGCGGGGAGGTCTCCGTCATTCTCCATAATTTCGGCGACGAGGATTTCGTTGTCCGCAGGGGGGACCGCATCGCGCAGCTCGTCGTGTCGCGGCTGCCCCGCGTCGAGCTCGTCGAGGACGACGCGCTCGACGAGACCGAGCGCGGCCCCGGCGGATTCGGACACACCGGCTGATGAAGGTTCTCGCATACCACAAGGTGACGGGATTCGAGCTCGGTGGAACGTGGGTTCCCCCGGGGCGTTTCGTGCGCCAGATCGACGCGCTCCTCGAGGCGGGATTCCGTTTCATCGATGAGACGAGCTATCTCGACGCCCTCGACGGACGCCGCGCCGGGGACGACCGCGAGATCCTCCTCACCTTCGACGACGGCTACCGCGTCCTTCTCGACCGTGCCATCCCCGAGCTCGAGGCGCGGAGGATACCGGCGCTCTTCTTCCTCGTGAGCGCGTTCGTCGGATGCGAGAACACGTGGGAGCTGAACCTGCCGGGGAGGCATTTCCGGCACCTCGGCTGGGACGAGATCGCGACGCTCGCGGGGCGGCGCTTCTCGTTCGGCTCTCACGCGAGGACCCACAGCGATCTCACGCGTCTGTCCCCGGAGGCGCTGCGCGAGGAGCTCGTCCGCTCGAAGGAGGAGATCGAGGGGCGCCTCGGAACGCCGGTCCGGAGCCTCTCGTATCCATACGGCCGTTTGAACGATGCCGTCCGCCGCGAGGCGGAACGGGCGGGCTACCGGGCGGCGTTCACGCTCTGCCCCCCGCGGGGGGTGTCGGTGAGCGACCGCTACGCCCTGCGGCGCGAGGCGGTGTACGTGATCGATTCGATCGCCGGCGTCAAGGCGAAGCTCGGCGGGGGCCTTCCCTACCGGTTCGAGAATTTGAAGGGGAGAGTGATAAACGCCTTCGCGGTTTTGACGCCGCTCCTCAAGGGCGGCTCTTCACGAGGGAGTAAGACTTCCCGGCGTTCGCCACATGATAGGTGAAGCCACGCCCGATCGCCTCGCCGAGCGTTTTCCGCGAGAGAAACCCATTTGAAACGAGCGTATCGAGGCTCGCCGGATAGGCGCCGCTCTGGGCGAGGTGCTCTTCGAGCGCTTCCCTGATCGTCGCCTCGAGGCGGCGGGATTCGAGCTCGCCGAGCGTGGGCGCCACGGTTGCCGCGCTCGTTTCGCTCGTCGCCCGGACGGCGCCGCGCCGGGTGACGCCCCATCCCGGCGGCAGGATGTACGGCACCGCGATCTCTCCGAACGCGAGGCAGAACAGGAGCACGCCGGCCGCGGCGACCGCCTGCAGAAATCCGTGTCTCTGCGGAACGCTCTCGTCCACCGCGGGCGTTTCGGCCGCGACTTCGACGGGCTTTTCAGCCTCGATGATCTGCAAAAGACTCTTTTCGAGAAGCGTCTTGAGCGCCTCGTAGGTGCAGAAGCGTGGCATGCGCGCCTTCGGAATGACGTCCCCGACCCTCATCGGGTGTTCGAGAAGCTCATAGACCGATTCCTCCAGGTCGTCGAGCTCGGTGTCCTTCGGCTTCGGGAAGCGCTTCACGAGCGTGTCCACGGACGTAAAGATGCGCTTGAGCTCGGGGAACTCGTCGATGCGCCGCATGCTCTCCATGAGGAGCCCCTCGACCTTGAGCGAGCCGGGCGACTTCACCCCCTGGAGGATCTGGCTTCCGATCATGAACTTGTACTGGCTCTTCGGCCAGCTCAGGACGTCCTGGATCGTCTCCTGGATCTGCTCGGCGAAGATGATCCGGAGCTCGTCCTCGGAGAATTTCTTTTCCGAGACGAGAATGTCGATGAGGTCGAGGTTTGTTTCGCTCTGGATCTGCTGGAGGCGGCTCATCTCGTTGGCGCTCACGAAGCCATAGTCGAGGAGGTAGCTCTGCAGGGGGTCGTACGCCATCTTGCGGCGGTCCCTTGTCGAGATCACCTGGCCGTCGCGGAAATAGATGACCATGGTCTGGTCGCCGGTGATGGTCAGCAACCCCGTCTTCTTCTGAAGGGCGATGAGCTGCAGGATTTCACTCAGTCCGAAATCCTTGGCGTTCCCCTCTAATGCCATTTCGATCCCTTCTCGATCTCGCCGACGAAGACCTCTTCGCGCGGGGGCGCCTTCCGGGAATCAGATGCCTTTGCGCTCTCCTTCTTCACGCGGTCCGCGGCCTCACCGGCGTCGTAGGTCTTCCATGGATCGTTCGGCGCCACCGTCTTGGCGTTCTCCGTTTCCTTCGAGCGCCCCTGTTCCTGTATCCGAAGATCGGCGGGCAGGACATGGTACTTGCCCTGCTCCTGCGGCTCCGGCTTCTTCGCGCGGAACGAGAGCAGGTAGGCGGCGACGAGCGCCGCGAGCGGCGGGAGCATGCTCCAGACGGCCTCGGTGGTATTCGTCAAGCGCGGGTCCTTGAAGTAGGCGCCGCGCCACGCGAGGAGCGTGGCGGCGCCCGCAGCGAATAGCGAAAGCGAAACCCCGGAGAATATCCGTCCCTGATGCGCGTGGGAGAGGCCGGGGAAGAGTCGCGTTTTCCACACGCGTTGCTTCTGGTTCAGCGAGGCGACCTTGAGGCGCCTGGTTCTCAGGAGCGCCTCCATCACCTTGATGCTCGAAAGGCCCCTGATGACGTTCGCGCACTCCCGGCAGAGCCGTATCCCCGTGTGCGTGTCCTCGCAGGCGTCGCACGTGGGCTTCCCGCAGTTGTTGCATTGCCCGACGAGCCATGCCTCGGGAAGCTTCCGCGCGAGGATCATCGCGGTGACGAGGCTCGCCATGAAGAGCACCCAGAGCCACGCGAAGGGGAAGAGGAGGTACGGCCGGAGCATCTCGCTCATGAGAATGCCCGGGCGCGCCGCGCCCTCCGCGATTGCGATCGACCAGAGCTCGCTCGGTGTGAATCCCGCCTCGTACACGGAAGGATTCCTCAGCGCTATGGCCGGGTGGGCGGAGCGGAACGCGTCGATTCCGAGGACGGTGGCATGCTCGAGCCAATCCCCCGATTGCGCAAAGAGCATCTTCTTGATGTACGTCTGGCCGATGTTGTAATTGGCGATCGCGCTCGTCGAGTCGAGCTGGATGGCGCTCTGGTATCCGGCGAGCGCCTTGTCGTAGTCCCCCTGCATGAAGTAGACGTCGCCGAGGTTGAGGAAAGCCGCCGTGTAGTCCGGCCGGGCCGACACCGACGCGAGCAGGTGCTTCTGCGCCTCGTCGTAGATTCCGAACCGGTACATCATCGTGCCGAGGGCGAAGTCCTTCTGGGCGCGGAATCGGTCGCCGGTGATCGCGCTGATCCGGGCGATGCAGTCCTCGCTCACGCCGCGCTGGTTGACGAGCGCGAGACGGCTCACGACGCTCTGCGGATCGATGGCCGGCGCGAGGTAATTCGAATAGCGGGCCGAAAAGGACGCCGCCGAAAGGAGAACCATGAGCGCGACAACGGTCCCCTTCTCCCGCCTGTTCATGAATACCCAGAGCACGATGACGAGGATCGCGATGTAGAGCGCGAGCCCCAGCCGGAGAAAAAGGAGCGCAATTGACACAAAGCCGATGATCCACCGCGTGGGCGGGCACACGAGACGGCCCGCGCTCACTTCGGTGAGCTTGTGATCGATGAACGTCCGGTACTTGAACAAGAAAGCGACGAGCGTCGACAGGAGCGCCACGATGAGCGCGAGGACGAGGACAACGGCCGCGTTCGCGGCGAGCACAGCCTGAGAGGGATAGCTCATGATCGTCCGGCTGAGGCCCTCGATGAGATGGGGCACAAAATCGGGATTCGCCGAGAAGAGCTCCACCCTCGCGAGCGTGAAGAGCGGCGCGGCATAATCCCCCGTGAGGTCCGCGGCGAGCTGGAGCTTCTTGATCGCCTTCTCCTTCTCGCCGTCGCCGAGGAGCTGGAGCGCCTCCCGGTAGAGAATCCGCGATGTCACGGGAATCGAAGGCGCCCCGGATTCGAGCTCGCTCTCGGTGTACGCCTTTAGTGTTTCGTTCGTTATGAGATCGAGCGAATTCGCCGCGGCCTCCGTGCAGAATGCGAAGAGGCCCAGGAATATCGCCGAAAGAGCCATTCCTCGATACGACATAACCCTTTGTCCGATCGTGTGTTTCACTCTTGCTACGGGGCGTTTGAGCCCGACTCCAAACCCTGCTCTATCCAGCCGGCAATCAATCGGCAAAAACCATGCCGTGGACTTTTCGCCGGAGATGCCTATATTTACAATTTACAGCCACTTCGCGAGGTGCTACATACAGGTTGTCAGCCGGCTCGAGAAGGGAGCACGCCATGCAGCCAGCCGAGATCGAACGCATAGGGCAGTACGTCGGCCAGGAGGTCCTCCTCAAGGGCTGGGTCTACAACATACGGTCCAGCGGCAAGATCTTTTTTCTCCTCGTGCGCGACGGAACGGGCATCATCCAATGCATCGTCGAGAGATCCTCCGCCGGCGAGGAGCTTTTCGCGCGGGCGGCGACGCTAACCCAGGAATCATCGATCGAGATCAGCGGGACGGTCCGCGAGGACAAGCGGGCCCCGGGAGGTTACGAGATGAGCGTGACCGGGCTCACCGTGATTCAGATCGCGGAGGATTATCCGATCACGCCGAAGGAGCACGGCACAGACTTTCTCATGGACAACCGGCACCTGTGGCTGAGGAGCCAGCGGCAGCATGCGATCATGAAGATCCGCGCGGGGCTCATCAGGTTCATCCGCGACTTCTTCGACAACCGCGGCTTCGTATGCATGGACACGCCCGTGTTCACCCCGAACGCATGCGAAGGGACGACGACGCTTTTCGAGACCGATTACTTCGGCGACAAGGCGTACCTCACGCAGAGCGGTCAGCTCTACAACGAGGCGACTGCGGCGGCCTTCCGCAAGGTCTACTGTTTCGGACCGACCTTTCGCGCGGAGAAATCCAAGACCCGCCGGCACCTCATCGAGTTCTGGATGGTGGAGCCGGAGGTGGCATTCGCCGGCCTCGACGACATCATGCGGCTCGCCGAGGAGTTCGTCGTCGAGATCGTGGGCCGCTCGCTCGAGAGCTACCGCGCGCTCCTCGTCGACGTCCTCGAGCGTGACGTGAAGA
>DATCCP010000358.1:0-3565 GCA_036511215.1 Candidatus Krumholzibacteriaceae bacterium | reverse complement strand
CGTCCGTCATTCGGGCACGCAGTTCGATTCGCGCGTCGTGACGGCGTTCGTCGAAGTGCTCATGGATGAGAATCAGATCGAGGTGGATGTGTTCACCCGTATAACGGACGCGCTCCGGAACGCGAAGAAGCACCACCTCGTGCAATAGGGAAAGGGAGACGAGTGCATCTCGGAATCGGCATGCCGTTGTTCGGGAAAAGCGTCGCGCCCGCGCCTGACAAGCCGGCGGGGGGAGGGCCGGGGGGGGAGTCCGCCCTCGAGCCGATCCTCGAGCGGCTGTCGAAGGTCGGGCACATGATTCTCGCCGACGCGCCGGCGCGGGAGATCTTCGACGAGATGGTGAATGCCCTCGCCGAGGATACCGGCATGGACGTTGTCGTTCTTCGGATCGCCAAACCGGGCGGAGACGTGTTCGAGGTCAAGGCGGCGGCGGGACTCGGCGACGTCATGCGGGCGCCGATGCACTCGTTCTCCGTCGGGAGAACCCGGCTCCTCGATCTCTTCCGGAACGGCGAACCGTTCGGCGGCGGCTTCATCGTCGGAAACGAGACGGCGCGCGGGACGGCGGAAAGCCCCGTGCCGCGCTGCATCGAATGGCCGGGCAAGAAGGCGCTCATCGCCGGCATCGAGCACGATGGCGTTCTCGTCGGTTTTTTCACCCTCGCGTTCTTCGACGGCACGCCCGCCGCGCGCGTCGCGCCGCTCCTCAATATCTTCAGGGACCGCGTGCTCCTCGCCATCCATCACGATCGGACACGGGAGCAGCTCCGCGAAAAGGAACGCGAGCTCGCCTCCTGCAAGGAGGAGCTCGACAGCGTCAACCAGCTCAAGTCCAATTTCTTGTCGGTCGTCTCGCACGAGCTTCGCACGCCGCTCACGTCTGTCAAGGCGTACACGGAGACGCTCCTCGACAACGTCGATTCGATCAAGCGCGAGACGCTCCAGGATTTTCTCCGCGTCATGGACGAGGAGACCGAGCGGATCATCAGGCTCGTCGACAACATTCTCAATTTTTCACGCATGGAAACGGGACACCTCAAGGTCGAGCGGACCTCCTGCAATCTCAACCGGATGATCGAGGAGGCCCATGCGTCGCTTCGGGCCAAGTTCCTCGCGGGCTCGATCGACACGGAGCTCCGGCTGCCGCGGCATCCGTGCCGCCTCCAGGCGGATCAGGAGCTCGTCACCCAGCTTCTCCAGAATCTCATGTCGAACGCCGTCAAGTTCACGCCTCCCGGGGGCAAGGTGACGATCACCCTCGAGGAGGAGGCCTCCGCGGCGCGCATCGTCGTGCAGGACACCGGGAAGGGGATCCCCGAGGATCAGCTCGAGAAGATCTTCGAGCGTTTCTACCAGGTCGACGGGAGCAATACGCGGGAGCACGGGGGGTCCGGTCTGGGGCTCGCGATCTGCAAGAACATCGTCGACTGGCACGACGGCAAGATCTGGGTCGAGAACGTGAAGGATTCGGGCGCGAAGTTCGTCGTGCTGCTGCCGATGAAGGATATCGTCATACGCCAGGCCGTCTCCGCCGGATTCATCGGCTCGCGGCGGTTCGAGCGCGAACGCTACCTCACGCTTCTCGTCGAAATGCTCTCGGAGTTTCTCCAGGCGCGCAAGGCCTCGATCATGCTCCTCGAACCGGACCAGCAGATCCTCAGGATCGTCGCCGCGAAGGGGCTCGATCCGGAGTTCGTGCAGAACACGCGGCTCGAGATCGGGGACCGGATCGCGGGCAAGGTCGCGCAGACCGGCGAGCCTCTCCATGTCTTCGACATCGAGAGCGACATCGAGGGCGGGCGCGCGAACAACACGCTTTTCTACGGGACGCGCTCGTTCATCTCGGCGCCGCTCAGGGACGGGGACGAGATCGTCGGCGTTCTCAACGTGAGCGACCACATTGAAGGACGGGAGTTCACCCGCGCCGACCGGGAGCTCCTCGAATCGCTCGGCGTCATTATTATGGGCATGCTCAAGAAGCTCGACGCGTACGAGAAGGTCTCGATGAACTTCGAGAAGCTCAAAGAGGCGATGCGGGCGAGCCTCGATATGCACGAGGCGTGGGGGAGCAGAAATCTCGTCAATCTCACGCTGATCGCCTTGACGGTCGGGAAGAAGCTCTCTCTCGACGAGCGCTCGCTCACGGCGTTGCGGCTCGGGATGAACCTCTACGACCTCGGGCTTATGCGTATTCCGCGGCACATCCGCGTCAAGAAGGAGGAGCTCACGGCGAAGGAGCGCGAGGTGCTCCGCGAGCACCCGAACATAGGCTTCGCGCTTACCTCCCCGATGGGTCTCGAGGACCGGATCATGAAGATGATCCGGAGCCACCACGAGCACTATGACGGGAGCGGCTATCCCGACGGGCTCGCGGGGGTCGAGATCCCGGTCGAGGCGCGCATCGTGAGCGTCATCGACGCCTTCCGCGCGCTCGTGAGCGAAGGGCCGTACCGGCGCATCTATTCGCTCGCCGAGGCGCGCGCCGAGATCGAGCGAGGTGCCGGCACGCGTTTCGATCCGATCGTCGTGAAGGCCTTCGGCGACGCGCTCGACATCCTCGGGGCGCGCGACGACAGGCACGAGATCGTGCTGGAGGCGTTTGAGAAGGAACTGGAGCACGAGCGAAGCGAACGCAAGAAAAAACTTGAAACGATGCAAAGGCAAACCGTCAAGGAGGAAGTCCGATGAAGAAGGGGAAGGTACTGGTCGTCGACGACGAGGTGAACATCACGCAGATTCTCGAGTTCTCCATCGGGGCGGAGGGTTTCGAAGTGATCAGCGCGCAAAACGGCGAAGAGGCGATCGAAAAGGCGCGGCGCGAGCAGCCCGATCTCATCATTCTCGATATCATGATGCCGAAGATCGACGGCTACGAGGCGTGCCGCATCCTCAAGGCGAACCCGCTCACGAAGAATATCCCCGTCGTGCTCCTCACGGCGAAGGGGCGGGACATCGACAAGCGGCTCGGGATGGAAGTCGGCGCGACCGATTACATCGTGAAACCCTTCAGCCCGAACAAGCTCGTCGAGCGGATCCATCAGCTTCTGTCCTGCCACAAGAAATAGCGGTTTTGGGTTGCGGGGAGGTGTGGGCTCCCGTATTGTGTCTCGCATGGGAGCCCCGAAAAAAGCCGCCACTCTCATCGACGTCGCCGTTCCGTTTCCAGTCGACAAGCTCTTCACGTACGGGATCCCCGAGGCCCTGCGCGGCCGCGTGAAGCCGGGTGCGCGTGTGCTCGTGCCCTTCGGCCCCCGACGCGTTACCGGCTACGCCATCGCGGAGCGGGGCAGGATTCCGGGCGCGGTCAGGATCAAGGATCTCGCGGGGCTCATCGACGAGGAGCCGCTCCTGACCGGGGCTCTCCTCGACCTCGCGCGCTGGATGTCCGGTTACTATCTCCATCCCCTCGGCGAGGTCCTCAGGGCCGTCCTCCCGTCGAGCATACGGGGGAAGGAGCGTCCGGGAGGCGGGGAGGAGACCGAAGACAGATTTCCTCCCGAGCTCGAATACCCGACGCTCAACGCGGATCAGCAGGCGGCCTTCGACGCCGTCCGGGGCGCGCTCG
>DATCCP010000357.1:0-3444 GCA_036511215.1 Candidatus Krumholzibacteriaceae bacterium | reverse complement strand
CCCCGCCGATAAGCACCCATTCGACTCCCCACTTCGCGTAGGCGTCGCGGATGTAGTTGCGCACGGATTCAGCGACATCCGCTCCGGACCGGCTGTTCTGCGCAATCCACTCGACCGTGCGCACGACGGAGGGAATCCCCTTCTTCGTTTTCGAGTCGGCGAGACGCTGGAAAGCCGGCGCCATCGCCTCGTTCGTGACGATGAGATAGGAGACGTCCGACCCCTGCATGCTCGGCTCGTAGGTCGGCGCGTAGGCCTTCGTGCCCGGGTCGACCTTGATCTCGTTGAACGAATAGGTCGCCGCCGCTTCCGGGTTGATGACCATCCGGGCGAGGTTCCTGCGGGATTCCTCCCTGAAGCCGGGTATAGCGCGCACGCGCTCGGCGGCGTCGCCCTGCGAAAGAGCCGGCGCCGTCTCGACGACGAGGCGGATTTCCTTGTCGAGAATGATCCCGCCGGACTTGACGTTGTACCTGAGCGGGTAGACGGCGACGTTGGCGATGCGATAGCCGCGGTAGAAGTTCGAGCCCAGATAGCGGACCTGCCATTTCGGGAAGAGTCCGTTCTCCGATTCGGCCTCGGCCTTCGCGATGGTCACGCCGGCGGTCGTCCCGTCGACGCGCGAACTGCCCCGATAGAGCCCTACGGGCTTCGCGGGAGTGACCGCGGCCTCGCCGAGCACGTCGAGGCGGCATGAAGAGACATCTTCCCCCTGAGGCACGAGGAAGCTCACGACCCGATACGGCAGCGAGGGATAATCGAAGTACTCGAGCGAGCTGTACCCGTCGATCCGTATCTGCAGTTGGCCGGGCGCCGTTTCACGGTACGTGAGCTGGGACGGGTCCAGCGTAAATTTCCACGAGAGCGTCGAGGCGCTCAGGCCGGACGCGGCCAGCGCAATGCATATCATGAGAGCGATGAGTGCGGACAAGATCCGTCCCATTCTCAAACCCTCCTAGAAACGAGTTCGATCACTAAAACGAATTAAACGGGCATGTATCTCTCGGTGGCTGATTCTCGGCTGAATAATGCAACTCCTTTAGATGCAATACCCCTGGTCTCAGCGAGAAAGAGGAGAGAGGACTAAGATGCTATAATTCTACACCAAATCTAACCTTTTGTCAAGACTGGCATTTGAACGGTTATGTAACCTGGAGTGCGCACATTGGAAAGCTAGTGAGGTAGAAAAAGATAGGGTGTACTCTCCAAACGGGCTAACAAACCAGAAAGGAGCGTACACCCATGCGAGAATTGAACTTCTCGAGGGAGAATGTAGCAGAAGCGTTTGAGGAAATCCACGAAAACTTTGAAGGCGATGTGGAACGAGAGATTGAGGGCAATACGACGGAGTTTTTGAACGGGATGCTGCGGGTGGAGGCGAGTCGGCAGCTGGGAGCGGACTTGTACGAGCGGACCCTGCGGCGGCTTGACTACTTTGCCGGTTATCGGCCCCGGACGCTAATAACGCCGAAGGGGACGTACGAGCTGAGCGTTCCGAAGGCACGATCGACGCCTCTTCGGTTCACGGTGTTTGATCGCTACCGGCGGCTCTGGAAGCGGGTGGACGAGATACTGCGGGAGATCTTTTTGGCCGGGTGCAGCACGAGACGCACGGGGGAAGTGCTGGAGCTTCTCCTCGGAACAAAGGTGAGCGCCCAGACGGTGTCCCGTGCAGTGCAGGAGCTCACTCCCATGGTCCGGAGCTTCCACCAGCGTGATCTCGAGGATCGCTACCAGGTGCTCCTGCTCGACGGGGTCACCCAGAAGCTGCACTCGGGAACGGGGAGAGCGAAGAAGAAGATCGTGCTTGTGGCCTACGGGATCACCCATACCGGACATCGGGAGCTCATCGACTTCATGCTGAGCCCCTCGGAGAGTGAGAATGCCTGGTTCGGGTTCCTCAACCGGCTCTATCATCGAGGACTCGAGGGTGAAACGCTCATGCTCGTCGTGAGCGACGGGGGCGCCGGCCTGGTGAAGACACTACCGTGTATCTATCCCCAGGTGAAACATCAGCGATGCTGGGCACACAAGCTCCGCAACATCGCCGACAAAGTCAACAAGGTCGATGAGAGACGCGTCCTCGCAGGCGCCAAACGGATCTATCTCGCTCCATACCACAAGGCCGCCCTCCAGGTCTTCAGACACTGGCGGGATCGCTGGATCAACCAGTATCCCCGAGCCGTGAAGTGCCTCGAGCGCGACCTCGACTCCCTCCTCACGTTCTTCGACTTCCCCCTGGAGATGAGAGAGCACCTACGAACCACAAACTACATCGAACGTTCGTTCAAGGAGGTGAGGCGTCGAACCAGATCCATCTCCTGCTTCGCCAATGCGGACAGCTGCGAGAGGATCATGTATGCAGTCTTCATGTACCTGAACTCTAAATGGGAGAGCGACCCCTTAATCCAATTTGCGCACAACTCTTGACATTACCGTTGGTCCGGTTCGAGTGGTTCCGTCCACAGAATTTGACAAGAAAACAAGCGGGACCGATCCGTCTGGACCGGACCCATCCGCCAAAGTGCAACATCGATACAGGCTTAAAGGCTCACGGGTGGTGGAGGCCCGGGACTTCGGGCGCCTCCCCCACCCAATTGTTCCGGCCACCTAGCGGACCAGAATCATCTTCTTGGTCGCTTCGTATCCGGCGGTCTTCATCCGATAGAAGTAGATCCCGCTCGGAACGAGCGAACCGTTCGCATTCTTGCCGTTCCATTCAACGCGGTGACGGCCAACCTCGACGCGGGCGTTGAGGAGTGTGGCGAGGAGACGTCCCGAGACGTCATAGACCTGGATCGTCACGCTCCCGGCCTGCGCCACATCGAACGTCAGGGTGGTCACCGGGTTGAAAGGGTTCGGGAAGTTCTGCATGAGCGCTGTCGCTTTCGGCACGAACGGCGTCTCATGCTCTTCGGCTGCGGTGATCTCCGTCTTCTCGTTGTCGACGTTCCTGAGATCAACCGCCTTGATCGTCACGACCGCGGGGCTCTCCCCCGTCTGCTTCACAACGAGCCGCGCGATCTCTCCCGAGCCCACGAGCGGCGTCCCGACGCCGAGCGCAGCCGCGCAAATGTCGGCGTCCCCCGCCGTTGCGGGCAGCGTCCCGAAGAAGAGATCACTCCGGCCCGCGAAGACCGAGCCGCGATTCACCTTCAGGAGATCCGCCCCGGAGACGTTCACGACGACATGCACGCCCTTAAGGGCCTCCGCGCGGTTCCTGAGCACGATCGCAATCGTGTTCTCGTCAATCGAGACGACATCAAACTTCACGAGACTCGAAAGATCCTCGACGACGTGCGTGGCAACGTAGGTTCCGAGCCCAGCGGGCGTCACGTTGCCCCAGTTCATCGAGAAGATCATGAGATCCTCGAAGTCGATCTTGTTATCGGGCAGCGGAATGCCGAGCCGCGACCAGTCGTCGGTCGGACCGAAGTCGCACTC
>DATCCP010000356.1:0-8385 GCA_036511215.1 Candidatus Krumholzibacteriaceae bacterium | reverse complement strand
CTCTTCTGCGACGCCGCGTCCGGAACGGGCCACGTGAAAGAAGCGATCACCGTTCTCGAACGCCTCGCGGCCGGCGCGCCCGAGCGCGCGGGCACGGTCATCGAATGGCTCGAACGAAACGAAGCGGCCTCCCCCACGGCTCCCGGACAGAACCTCCTCGCGCGCGCGTACTTCGCGAGCGGCATCTGGGACAAGGGGGTGCGCGCAGCGCGGCGCGCCGTCGACATGAACGCGGCGGCGGTCGGGGGCCTCATCGAGTTGATTCGCGGGATTACCGGAGAGAAATGTGAAGGCGACCCCGGACTCAGGGCACTCCTCTCGGAGCTCTACGCGCGATCGGGGGACCGCACGAGCGCGGAAGAGGTGTTCGGCGCGCTCAGGCGCACCCGCGCCCTCGGGGACAGCGAGCTCGTCCGTCTCTCGGGCGAGATCATGCGGCACTGCGGCGTCTTTCTGGCGGGGGTCGTCTCGGCGGTCGAGATCGGCCTCGGCGCAGGGAAGGTCGAGGAGGCGATTCCGTACGTCAAGGCGCTCTGCCTGGAAAAACCCGAGGAGCACGAGAACCTCGCCTCCGCGATCAGCGAGCTCGCCACGGGACACGTGGAATACTGGCCCGCCGTCGCCGGAGTCGTCGACTGCCTCGCGGGGGACGAGCAGATGTCGGAGCCGCTCAGATTTCTCCAGGCGGAGGCTCATCTTTTCTCGGGAGAGGTTGAACGGGCGATATTCGAATTCGACCAGCTCGTCACGCGCAACGCCGGCCTGAAATACCGTCTCATCGACATTTACAAGAACGCGCTCGCGCGGTTCGACGCGAACGCCACCCTGCACCTCGCCCTCTACCATCTCTATCTCGAGGAGGACATCCTCGCGGAGGCCGCGCATCACCTCTGCCGCACCCTCGAGCTCGATCCGAACCAGATCCGCGACGTCATCGCACAGTTCGGAAAGCTCGTCGAAAAGGAGCCCGGGAACCTCGGCATATGGGAAGCGATGCTGAAGACGGCGCTCGTGCTGAACCGGACAAGCCTCGCGAGGGAGGTCCTCGCGCGCGCCATGACGGCGCTCCCGCCGGAGAAGGCCGCGGCGCTCCATGTCTACGGCGCGCGGATATCGGCCGCCGACGGGAAATGGGACGACGCGCTCCGGTGCGTCGCGCTCACGCTCACGTCGCCCGAGGCCGACGTCAGGGCGATCGAGACGGAGATCCGCACGATCGTCGCGCGCGACCCGGCCAACCCGCAGGCGCATCTCCTCCTCGGCGAGGCGCTCCTGCGGCTCAGCAGGGACGCGGAGGCGGTCGCCGCACTGCGGCGCTCTCTCGATCTGTCGCCGGCCGTGCGGGGGGCCGTCAAGGACACACTCGAACGATTCCTTCCCCTGAGCATCGAGCCGTGGCTCTTGTCCGGCATTCTCGGCGAGCTCGCGTGGCTCGAGGGCCTCACGGACGAGGCGTTCCACTATTTCGGATCCGCGCAGAAAGGTCCCCGGGAGGCGCTCCCCGCGCTCAGCGCGTCTCTCGAACACATCCGCGCGAGCGTGGCGGAGGACGCAGGGCTCGAGCTCCTCTACGCGCGCAACCTTTCGCTCGAAGGGCGTCACGCGGAGGCCGTCGCGATTCTCGAACGCCTCATCGCGAAGAACGCGGGGCTCACGCGTGAGGCGACCGATACGCTCCTCTCGATCATCACCGAACGGCCCGAACAGATCGACGCCAACACGCTCCTCTCACGCATATTCGTGCGCGCCGGGGATGTCGAACAATCGCGGCGGGCCGTCGTGCGAATCCTCTCGGACGAGACCGCAACCCCGGCTCGCGTAGACTCCATCGTCGCCGAGTTCGTCACGCTCCACGAAGAAAACGCCGAGTTCCTCGTCCACTACGCGACTCTGAAGGCCCGCGCGGGCGAAATGGAGGAGGCGCTCGCGAGGTACCGTACGGCGCTCAGGCTCGACGCTTCGCGCGCCGAGGCCATTCTCACGTGCCTCGAGCGCCACATGTGGCCGCAGGAGCTGCGCGACACGGAACGCCTCCTGATGCTCGATTGCCTCATGGCGGCGCATCGAAACGACGAGGCGTTCGCGCTCCTCGGCTCGTTCCCCGCCGACGACCGCGTCACGGTGGCGGAGATCATATCCCGACTCGAGGCGCTTATCACGGACGAGCCGCGGCGCGCGTACTACTCTCTCGGCGCGGCGCTCCTTGCCCGCAGCGGCGAGATCGAGCACGCGGAGCGCTTCATCATGAACGGCTGCGCGGTGCTCGGAAAGGACGACGCCCTCGGCCTCACGATCGAGCTCGCCGAGATACTCCACAACGCGGGGTTCGTCGATCGCGGCGCGCGCCTCTTCGCCGAGGCGCTCGAGGCGTCCGCCGCGAAGGGCCCCGTGCTCAAGCGCATCGAGCAGTCGTACACAAGCTGGGCGGAACGTGAGATCCGGAGCCTCGCCGCCCGCTTTGAGGACGGACGCGCGACCGAACCGGAGATCGCGAGCCTCGTGGGACTCGTGCTCGAGCATACGGGCCCGGTCGAGGCGCTCGACATCGTCTCGCGGAGCGCCGTGCGTCGCGAGCTGCGGAGCGAGCTCATCGGATCCATCTATCTGAGCATGGACCGGCCGGCGCTCGCGTGCGCAGCGCTCAACGCGACGGGGGACGAAGATTTTTCATCCGAAACGGACAGGGACAACCACCGGTACAACGCGGGTCTCGCCCGCGAGCGGGCCGGGGATTACGGACGCGCGGCCGCGCTCTTCGCGGCGCTCGCCGGGGAGCGGGGCGAGTACAGGGACAGCCGCGAGCGCGCGCTCCGCAACTACACGCGCCTTCTCGAATCGTACTGCGAGGAGCAGGCGCTCGTGCTTGAAAAATCGGAAGTGATCTGACACGTACCAAAGGAGAGGTGCACCCATGAAGATCTGCCCGTTGATAACGCAAGCGTCAATTCTCGAGGACAAGGAGCAACTTTTCCGCGAGAGCGACGATATGGAACCCGCAAAGAGCGGGAAAGAGAAGAAACACGACCCGAAGGCCCGCGACGAGATCTTCATCAATCCGGCGGGCAAGCCCCAGGCGGGGAAAGCGCTCATCGAGGAGCTCGCGCCCGCGGTACCGGTGCGCTTCCTCGCGAAATCGTACCGGGGGCAGATCGAATGTCTCGGCGAGCTCTGCAGGTTCCACGACGACGCCGGCTCCGCATGCCGCTTCGAGCACCTGCTCGCGCAGGACGGGAGCGACCTCGTCACGCGAATCGCAAGCCTCGAGGCGAAGAGCGACACGCGCATCTCGGAGCTCTCCACCGGGGTCGAGCGGAAGCTCGAGGATCTCGCAACGCTCGTCCGCGCGACGTCCGACGAGAAGCAAAAGGTGATCGAGGCGATCTCGCTGACCCTCGACGCCAAGACGGACGAGATCGAGCGCAAGATCGACTCGACGGAGCAGTCACTCCACACTGTCCGAGACGAGGTCGCGGGCTGGAAGGGCGCGCTCGAAAGAAACTTCGAGACGATTGAGTCGGGCCTCGGCGAGCACGCAAAGCTCGTCCGTGAGCTCTCGGACAATCACACCGGCATCATGCAGCTCGTCGAGAACCAGAAGAAGAACATCGATGACGAGGAGAAGAAGCGGCGCGTCTCGGAGGCGCGGCGGGTCAACAACGCAGGCGTCATGGCATACCACAACGGCCAGTACGAAAAGGCGCTCGGGCTTTTCCAGAAGGCGATCGAGCTCGATGCGGCGATGACCGAGGCGTACAACAATCTCGGCCTCACGTACACCGAGATCAACGAGGAAGAGAAGGCCACCGAGGCCTTCAAGACGGCGATAGGCCTCAGCCCGGAGCTTGCCGCCGCCTACAACAACCTCGGCTACGTCTTCTACCGTCTCGGCTCGTATGAAGAGGCGATCGAGATGTACAACGAGGCGATCGGCCGGAGCAAGGACTCGAGCTCCGCGTACACGAATCTCGGAAACGCCTATTACCGGCTCGAGAAGGTCGAAGAGGCGATCGATGCGTGGAAGAAGGCGCTCGAGCTCGACCCGGCGAACGAGAAGGCCCGTCGCAATCTCAAGCGTTTCCACGCCGAGGTGAAATAGCGCCGCGGACGGATGAACTCCCGGTGCTCCCGGCGCGATTGTCGAGGCGCGGCCCTCGCATTCCCCGCCGCATATGAGCGAAAAATCCCGAGGCGCGGGCCTTCGCGGCCGCGCGTTTGGCATTCTTTTTGCGTGTAAGCCCGTTAAACCATAGTCAGTTCCGAAAAGGTGTCGTCATGGTAAGACTGCAGATACCGTACCGGCTCGTCCTCCTCAACCCGCGCGATTTCGATCCGGGGGAGATCGATGGAGTCGCCAGAGACTACCTCGAGCGAAGCCGTGCCGCGCCCGTCGTCATCGAGATCTTCAACGAGAACATACAGTACCTCCTGTTCCTCAACGAGGGGCAGATCTACTGGGCCTGCGCGAACGAGGCGGAGAGCCTCCGCGCGATCAGGCTCCGTGATTTCTTTCTCGAGATCCGGAGAACGCAGTTCCCCAAGATCATCGTGTATCAGACCGATATCATCCTGTACCATTCGCTCATCGTCTATCTCCAGAAAAAGCCCGAGCTCAAGGTGTCGTCGGCCCTCGTCGACCTCGAGGAGCTCCTCGACCGCACGGAGACGGATCGCCTCAACGGGATCGTATCCGCGCACAACGAGGGCAACTTCTTTCTCCTGAGGCACCATGGAGGCAAGCCGATCGCCTGCTATAACATGCGGTCCGACAAGGGCCCCGCCGCCGACGCGCGCGAGGATTTCCTCGTCAAGGTTTTCACGATAACGGCGAAGCGGCCGCTCGAGATCAATCTCTTCACCGATCTCGCGGTGACGCACGCCGAGGACGTTCGCTCGATTCCCTCGGATTATGCGGGATCGATCTCGGGGTTCTACCTGAACCAGCCGCCGCGGCTCGTCGTGCGCCTCAAGGGGCGCCCCCTCAAGACGTACCCCTTCGCGGGCGCCGAAATGTGCATCGGGCGGCTTCCCGAAAACGACATCGTCATCGACAACCTGAGCGTGTCCCGCAGGCACGCAGCAATCTCGTCGACGAACGAGGGCTTCACGCTCCGCGACCTCGGGAGCAAGAACGGCACGCTCCTCAACGGCAAACCGATGAGCGATGCGAAGCTCTCGAACGGCGACATCATCATGATCGGCAAATACGAGATCCTCTTCCAGATTCCGACCTTCGAGGCCGGTAACCCCGAGTCTCTCGACCAAACGGTCATCATTCCGCATTTCAGGAGCGAGCCGGCCCGCCCGAGCCCTGCCGGGAAGGCGCATGCCGCCCCGCGCCTCTTCAGGAAATCGGCGATGGAGGAGTATCCGCTCGAACGGGAACGGACCGTGATCGGGCGCGGCAAGGATTCGGACATCAGGCTCGAGGGATTCTTCGCGCCGCGCGTCACCGTCGAGGTCGTCCGCAAGGGCTCCGAATACGTGCTCCAGAAGACCGAGGGGCGCAAGAAGGTCACGATCAACGGCGAGGAGATGGACGAGAAGACGCTCGAGAGGGAAGATCTCATCGCGATCGGCTCCGAGGAGTTCGTCTTCAAGGACTAGCCATGCGATTTCTCGTTTTTTCGGACATTCACGGCAACATCGAGGCGCTCGAGCGCGTGCTCGAGGAGGCGGCGCGTCTGCGCCCCGACATGATCGTCTCCCTCGGGGACGTCGTCGGCTACGGCGCCAACCCGAACGAATGCATCGCCCTCGTCCAGGAGGCGGCGCACATCCGCATCGGCGGAAACCACGATGTCGCCGCCGCGGGCATCATCGGCACCGAAACGTTCAACGGCACGGCCCAGAAGGCGCTCCAGTGGACCTCCCGGGCGATTCATCCGAGGAACCGCGACGCGCTCGGCGAGTACGACACCGTCCGGCGCTACTCCGAATGCGTGTTCGCGCACGCCTCCCCCGTCTCCCCCATGGAGTGGGAGTACGTTTACACGATCAACCAGGCGAACGCGATATTCACGAAAACGTCCGGAAAGTTTATCTTCATCGGGCACACGCACGTGCCCGCGATTATCGAGCACAACGGCGCGCTCGGCTCGCGGGTCTTGACCGGCACGTTCTCACCGGTCGCATCCGGATCGCGCTACCTCGTTAACGTGGGAAGCATCGGTCAGCCGCGGGACGGCGTCGCCGCGGCGAGCTTCGCGCTCCTCGATATGAAGAAGGGAACGATAACGATCCGGCGCGTCCCGTACGACATCAGGTCGGCGCAGGAGAAAATCCGGAACGTCGGGCTTCCGGAATCGCTCGCGGAAAGGCTGGCGACGGCGCGATGAGCGAAAAGGGCGGCACGGAGTACCAGATCTGCAACACGCTCGCGACGGGCGGGACGGCGGTCCTCTACAAGGCGATCCAAACCTCGCTCGACCGCCCCGTCGTCGTCAAGAAGCTCCATGCGCATCTCATCTCCGATCCGAACTTCACGCGGCGCTTCGAGCTCGAAGCGAAGTCGGCGGCGAGCCTCGACCACGAGAACATCGTACGGATCATCGACTTCGGATCCGCCGAGGGCAGCTACTACATCGTCATGGAATACATCGACGGCCCGAGCCTCAAGGACATTCTCGCATCGAGGCGGATCATCGGCGAGGAGCTCACGCTTCTCATCGCGCACGAGATCTGTATGGGGCTCGATCACGCACACCAGCACGGGATCATCCACCGCGACATCAAGCCCGCCAACATCATGATCACGCGCGAGGGCCAGGTGAAGATCACCGATTTCGGTCTCGCGAAGCT
Organism: Candidatus Krumholzibacteriaceae bacterium; assembly: GCA_036511215.1. Taxonomy (GTDB): domain Bacteria; phylum Krumholzibacteriota; class Krumholzibacteriia; order Krumholzibacteriales; family Krumholzibacteriaceae; genus SSS58A. The sequence continues at coordinate 1,587 of DATCCP010000356.1, read as the reverse complement.
CCACCAGAGCCAGACGCAGGAAACGGTCGCCTCCACGCTGCTGGGAACCCCGCTCTACATGTCCCCCGAGCAGGCGATCGGGAATTCGATAGACGGGCGGAGCGACCTCTTCTCGCTCGGAACGATCTGCTACGAGGCGATGACGGGGACGCAGCCCTTCCTCGGAGACAACTACGCGGTCGTGATCCAGAATATCATAAACGGCTCCGTTCCACCCCCCTCGCGGATACGCAAGGACGTGAGCCCCGCGGCGGAGGCCATCGTCATGAAGGCGCTCCACCGGGAGCCGGGAAAGCGTTTCAGGAGCGCCCTCGAGATGGCATGCGCCATCGAGTCGATCCTCGGGCAGGACACGATCCTCTCGGCGCACGAGCGGCTCAAGAGGCTCGCCTGCGGCGAGGAGGACGTCGCCTCATGCGCGGCGCACCCCGCCGGCAGTCTGCCGCGGCGCAGGCGCCTCCCGCGCTTCGCTATCGCAGCTGCGGGCGTCGCCGTCGCGGTCGCCGTCATCGCGCTGAACCCGCGCGGGGTATCCAACATCGTGAACACGTTCCGGGCGATTCACGAGTCGCATCCCGTTCCCCCGCCGGGCGAGCCGCTCGTCGCTGGACATGGAGAGGCGCTGCCGGGCATCTCGATGGCGAATCTCGAAGAGCCACCTCTGGCGGCGGCGAGCGACACGGCGGCGCGGACCGAAGCGGCGCGCGACACGGGACTCGTCTTCGAGAAGAGCATGCAGCACCTCACGCTCCCGAACGCCGAGGAGATGCGGAAGCCCGAGCTGGAGAAGGCCAAGCTCGTGAAGGAACCGGAGCTCCCGGCCGCGAAGAACGCCGGGCCGGCGGCGCAGGCCCCGGCGACCGGATTCATCGACGTCGCCGTCGACCCGCCGGGCGAGATCTCCATCGACGGACATCAGCGCCTCTACGGGGAGCATCTGTCGATGCTCGAGCTTCCCGTCGGAACGCACGAGCTCGTCTGCCGGAGGGAGGGACACCGCAATTACGTGGAATCGGTGCAGATCAAGCGCGGGGAGCTTTCGCGGCGGAGAATAACGCTCGAGGAGATCACGGGCACGCTGCTCCTCGAAACGCCCCCGGGCGCGCAGGTCTTCATCGACGGCGTTTTCAAAGGGACGACCCCGTTCTCCGCGCCGCTCGCGCTTCCGGCGGGCACGCACCGGGTCGATATCAAGAAGGCCGGCTTCAACGCCTGGACGAACGCTGTCTTCGTGCCCCAGGACGAAACCGTCCGCCTCGCGATCAGCCTCGTGCCGGTCTCAGTCTCCCAGTAGCCCCACCGCGGCGGCGAGCACCTCTTCCACCCCGACCGATTCGACGTTCCCGTCGATTCCCTTCACCGCGACGACCGTCTCGTTGACCGGCTTCCACCGCGCGGGATCGGTAGGACCGAACACCGCCACACACCGGGAGCCGACGGCCCCCGCGACGTGCATGATCCCCGTGTCGTTGCAAAGGGTGAGCGCCGAACACCTCATGAGAGCGCCCAGGAAACCGACCGGCGGGCACGAGATCGCCACGGGATGCGTCCCGCACGCGCCGAGGAACGCGTCGAGCGCAGCCGTAT
>DATCCP010000355.1:0-2153 GCA_036511215.1 Candidatus Krumholzibacteriaceae bacterium | reverse complement strand
TTCCAGTAGGCCTCCGTGATCTTCGTGCAGAAGTCGAAACTGTATTTGGTCAGATAATCGATCGCCTTCTGCGGATCGTCCCTGTACAGCTTCAACGCCTCGTCGTCCATCCGCTTCTGATCGTTGAAGGCCTGCTGCCTGAAGGGGTCCCGCACCGCGTAGACGTCGTTCCTCATGTCTCCCCAGCGGTGCGCGGCTATCGTGCTCGCACGGTTGAACGCCCACCAGGCGCTCTCTTCGGTGTAGTGCGGCCGTCCCTTCGGACCGCCGACCTTCCAGGAAGCCGGCACATCCGTGATCCCGCAGTAGAGCGGCGCGTGGCAATTCATCGCGGGATTGTCCCAGGCGAACCAGGCTATGCCTCCGATCGGATCGGGCAGCCAGTCCCTCGACTGCGAGATGAAATGGTAGATGCAGTAGTAGCGGGCGATCGTCCGCTCCCCCAACTCGCCGAGGGCGCCGTTGATCTTCCAGAGCGGCATCTGATCGTAGTTCATGAACGGGTTCGCGTAGGGGCTCTTGACGTATTTTCCGTCGGCGTCCTTCACGAGCATGAACTTCGTCATATCGTAATCGGTGCCCTCATACGTGTCGGCGAAGATCTTCATGATATCATCGACCGTGAGCTTCTTTTCGGGCTTCACCGAGAATGGATAGTTTTCCTGGTTCGGATCGAGCTTGAGGGACGGCGCGACGAGATCGAAGACGCGCCATTCGCGGCGGCGCGCCCACATCGAGTTTCGATCGCCGTACGCGTAGCAGAACTCGAACGGCGTCCCACCCTTGGAATCCCAGAGCCCCATCTCCGTCGCCGTGCTGAATACGTTCTTCGAGGCCAGAAAATGATCCTTGTCCTTGAGATCGATCCCGCGGATACGGGCGCTGTTGCCGTTGATCGTGATCTCATCGTCCGGCACGCGCTCGGCCGCCCAGACCGCGCCCACCTTCCCCTGCCCGGGACCGACGACCTCGAACATCCAGACCTCTTTCGTGTCGGCGATCGAGAGACATTCGCCCGCGTCGTTATAACCGTACTTCGTGAGGAGCTCGTCGGCGAGCGCGATCGCTTCCCGCGCCGTCTTGCAGCGCTCCGCCATGAGACGCGTGAGCTCGTAGAGGTTGAACATCCCCTTGTCGCTCCGCATGATTTCCTTGCCGTCGAACGTCGACTCGCCGATTGCGAGCTGATGCTCGTTGATGCACGGGTAGATCGAATAGAGGTACCCGTATGTCTCCGGCACTTCCGGAATGGAGCCCGTGTATACGAGACCGGTCGTGTCCCCGTAGGCAACCATGAGATCGGTCTTGAGATAGATGCGGTTCATCGAGCCGGCGGGGTGCTTCGTGTGCGGCACGACGCGCAGCCAGGTGCGCCCGTCGTGCCCGTCGCACGTGTGCGACGTCATGACGGAGCCGTCGACCGTGGCGAGGCGGCCCACGGCGATCGTCGTGCAGCCGTCGGGGACGTCCTTCGCCTGGCTCGCGGGAATCGCGACGGCGACCGTCAGCAAGAAGACAAGTGCGGGAACTGAGACGTTGCGAAACGAAAGCATGGCAAAACTCCTTGTCGCGCGGTTCATTCTCCCTCTATCGGGGTCGATTCGGCGATGTCTCTTTTTTATACCATATGTGCGCGGGCCGGACAAGGCCGGACTTCCGCACCCGGGCGCATGAAACGCTCTGGGACGCGGAAAATGCTCTTGCGTAAACGAGGCATTGAATGGACAATTCGTCTGATTATGAACCACGCCACGTTCAACCGCGCGCACGGAAGGTGCATCCTTTTGCTGGCGGCCGTCGTCGCCGTCATGATCTTTCTCTACGGCCGTATCGACATTACGGACAAAGCGTTCAAGAAATGGGACGCCCTCGTTTATCTCAATATGGCCTCCGCGGCGCCCCATCTCGATCCGGGTATCCCGAGGCCGTTCGCGTACCGCCTCCTCGGGCCGTACCTCGTCGGGCTCATCCCCGGCCCGCCCGAGCGCGTGTTCCTCGCCGTCGATCTCATGCTCTCCGTTCTGTTCATCCTTCTGATGTACCTGTTTCTGCAGCTCTTCGGCCTGCGCCCGGCATTCGCGTGCCTCGCGACCATTCTCTACGTCTTCAACAAGCACTTCTTCGGCTTCACGTCCTGGAACTACTTCCACGTC
>DATCCP010000354.1:0-3246 GCA_036511215.1 Candidatus Krumholzibacteriaceae bacterium | reverse complement strand
TCGACAGGGCGGAGAACATCGGTTGACCGCCCGGGGGAGGTTACCGCTCCCGTGTGCCTTTTTACGCATGTCGCGGTCGGAGCGATCGTCGGAGCCCTCTCGCCGACACCCTATCTCGCGCCATTCCTGGGACTCGCGAGCCACGTGGCGCTCGACGTCATTCCTCATCACGATATCGACCAGATGCGCTACGAGATCCCTCTCGCCGCGGCCGCGATCGCGGCGATCGTGATCGGTGGCGCGATGAGTCTGAGCGTTTTTCTCGCAGTCGCGTTTGCGCTCATTCCGGACATCGAAAATCTCCTGTGGAAGCTCGGGGTTATCCGCGACGATCAGAAGGTCTTTCCCGGCCACCGGAAGCTCATTCCGCACGGGATGGAGACCGGAAAGAGCAGTATCATCGTCCAGTTCGCCGCGGCCGCCGTCGCCATTGCGTTCGTGATTCGGAGGGGTGCATGAAAACGATTCTCCTCGTGTTTGTGCTCTGCGCGGCGCTCGCGGCTCCCGCCTCCGGGGAGCTCGCCCGCGTCGTCTCCTGGGACCGTTCCAGCGTCACGGTGGAAATCAAAGTGCCGGACCCGGTGATCACGCCGATCGAACAGGCGGGCTCGGAGCGTCTCAGTCGCATATCCGTCGCGGGGTTTTTTCCGTTCGACGTCGAGGGGTCGCCCATTCTCCCCGTGCGGCGCCTCTTCTTCGCGGTGCCGGGAAGGGAGAACGTGAGGCTCGACCTCATCACCGAGGAATCCTATTTTCTCGAGAGCGTTCTCCCGGCGGTCGCGCTCGAGAAGGGCTCGTACGCCGACCAGCGGAAGGCGCTCGCGAACGTCCCCGCCCTGGGCACCCAGCGCTTCGTCCGGCTCTCGGGGCTGGAGAACCTGCGCGGAACTTGGTGCGCCTTCGTCGACGTCTATCCCGTTCTGTTCGATTCCGAAGGGCGGAGGCTCTCGTGCGCGCGCCGGCTCGTCGTGCGCATCTCGTTCCCATCCGCCGCCGCGGAGGACAAGGCGGCGGGCTCCTCGCCGCTCGCGAGGGATCTCTTTATCAACGCGGATCAGGCCGCTTCCTGGAAGCGCGCTCCCGGCAAAGCGGGTGCTGCGCGCACCCCGTTCGAGTTCGCCGAGTGGCGGAACTGGGTTAAGGTCGACGTCAGGGACAGGGGCCTCTACATCATCACGTACAATGATCTCCACAGCGCGGGCGTGGATCCACAGGGCATCGATCCCGCGCTCGTCAGGCTCTTCTCGGGCGGCCCCTACGCGGAACCCGACAGCGTTGTCCACGGCGGGAGTTTCCTCGACGACTACCACCTCACCGAGCACGCGATACTGTACCGGGGGGCGGGCGCGGGGACGTTTCAACCGGGGGACACGCTGTTCTTCTACGGGCTCCCCGTCGACGGCTGGGCGAACGACGCCGAGGCGGCCGCCGGCGCCCGCACGTACTACAAGCATCCGTACGACACGACGAACGTGTACTGGCTCACGTGGGGGGAGGACGCGAGCCGCACGCGGAGCGCGCCGCGGCGAATGGCGGAGCGCCTTGTCGCCCCGCTCGGCTCACCCGATACCGTGATCACGTGGTACGAGGAGCGCATCCACCGTGAGCGGGACATGAACTACGATCCGATATACGCCGACGGCCGGTGGTACTGGACGCTGCTCAAGATGAACGGCGGCACGTCGTATTTTTCCGACGATTTCACCGCGAACGATATCGCCGACGCGTCGGGAGTCATGAAGACCAAGGCATACGGGCCATACAACTACAGCCGGTACCAGGAGACGGCGACGTACCGAGTCAACGGCGCGATCGCCGACACACTCGACTGGGTCGTTCCCTACGGCTACAACCCCGCGGGGATGAAGACGCTCGAGGCCGCCGTCTCGAACCTGGTCGAAGGGAAGAACACCTTCAGCATCACGAAGCCCGTCGACAACGAGATGTACGTTTTCTGGTACGAGATCTTCTACCACCGCGAGCTCAAGGCGTACCAGGGCGCTCTCGATTTCCATGTGCCCTCGCGGCCGGGGACGGCCGGCTACGCGCTCTCGGCGTTTCCGGCGGGGGAGAAGCTCCTTTTCGATGTGACCCGCGATGAGTCCCCCATCCTCTGCACGGGGTGGCAGGCGGAGGCGGGCGGGCTCGTCTTCGGGGATTCGCTGTACGGCGGGCCGCGGCATTACGCGGCGGTGTCGCGCAGCGCGTTCAAGAATCCCGCGCTCTCACTCGTGACCGTGCCGTCCCTCAGGGACGAGGTTTCCTGTCCCGAGATGGTGATCATCTACCACCGGAATTTCCGGAACGCCGCTCTTCTGCTCCAGGCGCATCGCGAGAAGACGCTCGATGTGCGCGCGGTGGATATCGCAGACGTGTACGACAATTTTTCCGGAGGGCACAAGGACCCCATCGCGATCCGCAACTACCTCAAGTTCCTCTACGACAGGAGCGCGTGTGGCGGCGGCGCCGAGCCCGCGCTCAAATACGTCCTCCTCATGGGGAACGGCACGTACGATCCGAGGAACCTGCTCGGCCAGAATAACGACTTCATTCCGTTCCGTATCAGCGTCACCTACCCGAACGAATCGGAGGGAATCGAGGACGAGGATTTCCTCGTGAAGTTCGGCGGTGCAGCCGTTCATGCTCCCGAGCTCGCGATCGGGAGGATGACCGTTCTCACCGACCGGGAGGCGAACGCGTGGGCGCAGCGCATCATCGATTACGAGGACAGACCCGAGCACGGGGCCTGGAAGGACAAGGCGATTCTCTGCGCCGACGACGAGTTCTCGACCGTGCGGCAGGACGATTTCGAGTTCCTCATTTCGACCGAGGAGCTCACGAGACGCGCGGGACCGTTCCCGACGGCGGTCGATTTCAAGAAGATCTACCTGCACCTTTATCCGTTCGTCGGAGACGTGAAGCCCGCGGCGCGGAACGACCTGATCAAGGAATGGAGCGACGGCGCCCTCATCGTGGAATACAACGGGCACGGCTCGCCGCTCCAGATGGCGGACGAGCGCGTCATGGTCAATCCCGACATCTATTCCCTCACGAACGGGATCCGGCGTCCCCTGTTCCTCTCGTTCTCCTGCTCCGTCGGTGATCTCGAGTCGCCGTACCACCGGAGCATGGCGCAGAACATGGTGAGCTTCGACGGAGGGGGCGCGATCGGGACGATCTCCGCGGCGTCCCCGACGTACCTTTATCCGAACGAGCTTCTCAACGATATGATCTTCAAGTACCTCT